>JAZLKO010000013.1:0-26729 GCA_045597685.1 Prevotella sp. | reverse complement strand
GACAAACTTGCTGGTATTACACCTATCATACTCATGATGCCACTACGTCTTCATTTTGCTGATAAAATCAGACGAGTTAATTTCAATTTCAAAGAACGCTTGGAAATAGGTAGGCATCGCCATATCAAACAATCGACTGACGCCAATCTTTCCCAGAATTTGGTTATCAAACGACGTGAAACTATAGGCAAAAAATGTGTAGGTTTTTGACATATGTTTTGAACACCCTACCCTACAGGACTTGAATGAGAAATAACATCCTTCTACACATGGTTAATCCATTTCATGACTGTTCCAATAGTTTTGTTTTGTATTTTTATTATCAGACTTTCAAGTCTATCTGTGTGGATAGAACTGCCTTCAGCCCTGCGGCGGCAGGTTTTTACGGTGAAAGCCAAGTGTTAAAATCATAAAAAAACTAAAAAAATTATTGATTCAAGTTTTATTTTTGTATATTTGCGCTTGAATAATCATTATTCGTTTTGTCCGTCTTTATGCAACGATATTCGGATGTATGATAACAATATGTTTTTATAATTAATTTATGTGTGTGAAATTATCGGGTTATGAGAAAATGTCTTAGCATAGTGTTTCTGTTTTGTACGTTGGGTGTGTGTGGCGATACGATAACAGAGGAACAGGCATACGAGATTGCCTGTCGTTTCTTCAGTACCTCATCGCCATCGCACAGGCTGACGAAAAACGCCGCAGTGTCGCAGATGTCGCTTGCGTTCATGAGAGGAAGTGGAGAGTCTGCACTTTATGTCTTCAACAGAGAGGGTGAGAACGGCTTTGCCGTGATTGCCGGCAATGACGTCTTGGATAATCCTGTAGTCGGATGGGCCGATGAGGGAAACATCGACGAGAAGCATTTGCCGGAGGGGTTGACTGGATTGCTTCTTGGTTACCAGAAACAATTGGAATTCCTTCGCTCTCACCCAGAAAGTGCCCGAAAGATGGCTGGCGATGGAAATGATGCTCAGGTGGTAGTGGCACCGCTCATCAAGACTCACTGGAATCAGGCAGCACCATATAGCCAGATGCTCCCTTCAGAGCTCCATGTAACAGGTTGTGTCCCTACAGCCATGGCTCAGATTATGAAATACTGGGAGTGGCCGCGCAAGGGACGTGGCACTCATACCAACCGCACCCATCCCGACAACTGGGAACAGCTGCTCAGCGAGGGACGTTTCGACGAACTGAAGGCTGGTCATGTCATTGCGACAGTGGATTTCTCACAGTCGGAATATGACTGGGTCAATATGCTTGACGACTATCATCAAGGTCATTACACTGACAAGCAGGCTGAGGCTGTTGCCAAACTGATGCTCGACTGCAACACGGCAACAGATGCACATAGTCTGGGATACGGGGGATACTCCGTAGGCGCAAATCCCGAGGATGCAGCAAAAGCATTGACGCGCTACTTCTTATATAGACCCGACTGGAAGGAGATACCAGGCAATCAGGATTCTCTCATAATGCGTGAACTTGACGACAAACGCCCTGTGATGTACTACGGATATGCATACTACCATGATCCTAACGGACATTGCTTCGTATGTGACGGCTATAATGATGCAGGTTATTTCCATTTCAACTTCGGTTGGTCGGGGACTGGCGACGGCTATTACCTCACATCCCTTATCAATCCTCTGGAACAGGACTACCACAGCATTTCCTTTGCAGTAATAGGCATCCAACCATCGAAGACTTCGTTCGAAAAGGCCGGCGTGTGCTATGATGTGATAGATGACAGCCGTGCCGGGGTTATATACGCCATGACTTCCGATGCCAACATAGAAAGCAAGGTGACGAATGAGGGCAAGGAATACACCGTAACCAAGATATTCAGCCGTGCTTTCGATAATCTTGACGTGGACTTCAACTTCGTAACGCTTCCTGCAACGCTCGACACCATCTGCTCGGAGGCATTCTACCGTGCCAGTGTGAAGACTATCAACCTTGGCTCGATAGAGATGTGGAACAATATCTACTTTGCTGACCACTATGCCAATCCGCAGAATTATTGGACTATTGGGAATGGTTATCTGCTCAATGGTCAGCCTATTATCAATCTTAATATCCCAGCTTCGTTAGGCAAAGTGCGCCCGCATCTGCTGCAATATAACAAGACGCTCCAGTTCCTGACTTTTGAGAACGGAATAACAGAAATAGGCGACTCCGCTTTCTTCGGTTGTACGAACCTTGAGTATGTGGATTTGCCTCACACGCCCGTCAAGATTGGCAATGCGGCATTCTGCAACGGAGTCAACAACTCAAGACTTGAGACCGTCTCTGCCCTCAACATGGCAACGTCCATCGGCGATAGAGCCTTCGACGGTTGTCCTATCAGTACCATCACGCTCAACGACAGCCTTACATACGTAGGAAATTATGCCTTCTCGCACCATAAGACGGAGTATATCGATATTCCTGCCAGACTGGAACGTATAGGCAGGCAGGCGTTCTATTCGGACAATCTTTATGGTTTCCGCGACAAGGATAAGAAAAACACTTCATACAGCATCCACAATGATGCCCTCTATAATGCAGAAGGCACGCGACTGATGCAGGTGCCGACAATGGTGAGAAATAGTGATGGTTATGGGAGACGTTATGAGTTTGGAGTCCTGAAGACCACCCGCACCATTTCGTCCGAAGCATTCGTGGGCTGCCGTGGCATTAAGAAAGTCATCATCCCAGCATCAGTAGTGGATATTGAGAAAGGTGCGTTCTTCTATCTGGATGAACTCACCGACTTCAGCAACTACGCCACCACGCCACAGACAATAGAAGAAGGCACCTTTGCCGATTCGCCATTCGAATATACGAATGTGGAACGCAGGGCTAAGCTCCACGTGCAGGAAGGATGTGGCGAGGCTTATGCTGCTGCACCTTACTGGAACCGTTTCAACATCATCGAGGACATTCCTGCAGGAAGTACCCCAAAGCCTGGCTATGACGGTGAGATGAATGTCAATGGTTTCATTCTCACTTATAGTCTTCCAGAAGGAGGCAGGGAAGAAATGCGATGCCTGTTCTCTGACAATCCAGAACTCACCACCGACAGCAAGGGGCTGATAGTGACAACGGACAAGCTGAAGGTCAGCATAGGATGGAATGCCGAGGAGTGTCTGCTGGATGAACTCATCTTCACCGAACTTGATAATCCAACAGGAATCGAGGAGATAAGAAATACGGACAAGCCATATTTCCTTTTCTCAGGCAATACAATCCGTATCTTCGGCCAGGAAAAAGATACGACAGCCAGTCTTTATTCCATTGATGGCAGACAGATACATTCCGCCAAGGTAATGGCAAACGGCGAAACACAGATAGTGCTGCCTGACAGGGGAGCGAAGACCTACATACTCCGCGTCGGTAAGCAATCAATAAAAATTCAGAAACGATGATATTTAAGGAGTTAAGAAGTTAAGAAGTTAAAGGAGTTAAGACATGAGCCTTGCGGATTAAATTGTAAATTGTGTTGAATTATGAATAAGAAGATATTTTTCCTTACGGTGCTGATGGCATTCTCTGCCATAGGATATGCACAATACACCATACATGTGGTTGGAAAGGACGGTACTGACTACCCTACCGATATCAAGGACGTGGAACTCTTCCGCTGGTGGAGCAGATGGCAATTAGAGATGGTGAACAAGGACGGCAGGACAATAAGCGTGCTTGACCCTCAGGACTTCAGCAAGATATACTGGAGCAAGAACCAAGAGCAAGAGGACGACAAGGCGGATGTGTTCATGAGTGATGAACATCTCTCGGTAAGGACGGCAGACTATAGCATAACACTCGACCCTACAGTCATTTCTGATTCTGCCAGGTTAGTCGTGACACCTCGCTACGACCTGGAAGACCCGTTCGACGGTCATGCCCGTCGTGCTGTGGTTTTCGACTTCAACCTTGATGGCATGCACGAACTGACTGGTACCGCCGAGATACGAATACCTATATCAGTAGATGAGGGGTTCATTCCTTGTGCCGCCTATTTCAACCCAGACACTAAGAAATGGGAAGCGGTAGATCACCATTACGACAGTTTCACTGGTGAGATGGTCATCACGACAGGTCATCTTTCTACTTTCGGAGCATTCTCGATAAGTAAGGAATACACCAGGGAGGCAAAACTAAACTATATGTACATGCCGGAACTGGAAAATACGAATGTATGTGACATTGCCTTGAAACTGAAGAAAATCATGGATGCTCCAAGCCCTGAACTGCAGGCAATCGATGAGTATCTCAATGATGTGGATGTAGTGAAGACTCTCGGTCTGGATTTCGGATATTCATCGCTGGAGTCGATGGGCTTTCTGCCAAGCTTCTCGGAAGAGTTTGGTAAACTTATCAGCAATGTGGGAGTGGGACTCAACATCTATCAAGTATGCCATGCTGCATACGAAGGCGATGAGGCTTCTGTGGCTGGAGGAACGCTGAAACTTATGCTTGGTCAGATTACGAGCGGACTGGCTTCCGTCCTTCAATCGTCAATTATGACAGCGTCGATGTGTGCCGTCGCCTTCATCGACTATTCCATAAACAAGTTCGCAACCACAGCAGTCGAAGGTCGTAAGGATATTTACCGTGCTGCCTACAGATATTACTATTCCAAGGCTGGAAGAGGCTGCGCGACGTACCAGGATGGCTATGTGGGCTATCGTAGTGCAGTGGATTGGTATAATATTTTCTATCCTGTAATGTCGCGCACCGACCTTACCGAGAAGGATCTTATTACGCTTGTTGATGATACGGTGAAGAACTTCTGCAACCAGATCTGGGAAGACGAACTGGGACTTGCAGCTGCCATGAATGAGGCCAGAAATATGGGATGGACAGGTGGCGGTGGTCTGAATGCGTCAATTAAGAAGGAACTCTCTGACGAATTCCGCAGCGAACTGTATAATGGCATATTCGTGAGCGTGTTTACGGCAATAAAGAAACATCTCGAAACAGAATACTTCGAGAAACTCCTGAAAGACGTAGAGAGTTTCGGCACACTCATGAACCGTGTGGCAACTATCAAACTGACGGATTCAAGCAAGGGAACAGAGGCTTCCAAGTTCAGCGGCTGTAAGGTGCGTTTTGCTTCCATGCCTTCCGAAATTCAGGATCCGGAGAAATGGGAATGTACGCTCGACGAAAAAGGCGATGGGTATATTCAATTCCGCGTGTTCCCTTATGTCTCCTATGGATTCCAGCCAAGACTGGTATTAGTCAACGATGACGACGAGGAAGTGGCGATGTACGAATTCAGTCTTGACTATTCCAATGACCGCATACAGCAGACAACCATCGACCTTGCCACAGCAGGCGTCGAAATCCCTGCTGCAACGGATGAATGGCAGTTTGAGATAACGCCTGCTTCCGTAACGCATTCCAGCGGTGCAGTATTCCTTGTCCGCGACGAATGGAACGAAGGACTCAAGAAACTCTTTGATGCAGACCGTACCATCTCGCCTGCTGCTGACGGCTCGTTCACCATCGAAAATGAAGGGCTGGTCATCAAGGGTGTCATCAATGCTCAAACGGGGTATGGAGAGGGAACATTCGCAGTTGATACCTCTTATGAGTACATCTCGCCTCTGACACTCGAACAAAGGGAAAAATGGTGGACAGAAATATGGAAAGCAGTATATGAGAGGGTACAACAGGGCGAAAATGCTGCAACTGTGCTTGCTGAAAAGACGGCAGAGTATCCTGAAACCATCTGGGACAACTGGATTTCATGTTCTGTGAAACAGAAGATTGCGGGCACGTTATCAATGAAATACTCTCAGAAGGAGCAGAAATATAAAATGACGTTTGAGGGAGAAGGAACATTCACACTCGACGGAACAGGACAGTATTCATTAGACTATAATGAACGTGAAGAGAAATGTTACGTCCATACAGACCGTATAAGTGTGGATAATGGCAAATCTAAGCTCAAAGCAATGCTGATGTACTGATAATGAACCAAGGGGATAAGTACGTTTGACTCTTATAACCTTATTAGCATGACTTTAGGATAAATGAGTAGTTACCAAAGTTACCGACTAAACGCGGATTTTGTAATGGTTTCCCGTTGACCATCAGAATGGCATTCCTACTGCAAAGTGGAAGGTGAAATCGCGAGAAAATTTTGGATGGATGATTGGATAATGCCAATCGCCTGCTTCGTATGCTGGATTGATTGCCTTCATTGCAGCATCAAATCTCAAAATAAAATAATCAAAGTTTAGTCGCAAGCCAAGTCCATAACTGGCTGCTATTTCTGACAGGAATGAAGTGAAACGAAACTTGCCGCCGGGCTGATCGGCATAATCACGCAAAGTCCAAATGTTTCCTGCATCAACAAAGATTGCACCATTGAATTTCCAAAACAGATAGGTGCGGAACTCAGCATTCAAGTCGAGTTTCATGTCGCCTGTCTGGTTGATGAAATTGATGTTTCCGTCCATGCTTGTATATTTTCCTGGTCCTAAACCTCTAACGCTCCAACCACGCACGGAGTTGGCTCCTCCTGAAAAATAACGTTTTTCGAATGGTAATATAGATGAATTTCCGTATGGATAGGCAATGCCAAAGCCTGCATGCAGGACTAACGAGTTGTTGTTGTCGATATGGAAATTGTGGACATAGTCGAAATCGCCTTTTATATACTGTGCATTGGCAATACCGAATGGCATGTATTGATTATCAGCATTCTTTTCCGCAGAGAATAACCCTGACAAGGCTGTCAAAAGATTGCCTGCCGGCTCAATATTGAATTTCCATGCATCAACGCCATTATTGAACGACATTCCAAAACTGAGATTCATGATAAACAAATTCTCATAGTTGTATTTTAGTATGGCATTTTTAGTGGTTTCACCTTCAAGATATTCTTTTCTGAATGTTTCTGAAATCCAAGGCATCGACACGAAATTAAGATTGAGGAAATCAAACTTATACGACAGATTCTTTGCCGTATTAGTCCACCTGTAGCGCCAACTGCCAGAAAAGACTCGTCTGTGGAATTCCGGACGATTCTGCAGATTGTAGGAAATGGCCAACTCGGATGTTGCCTGCATCGATTGCTTGATTCTGCTGGAGAGGAATGGCATTATGAAACGTGGGAATGAGAGTTTTGTTTCTATTCCATATTCTTCATAATGATGTCCGTCGTAGCCTTTCAGTTCTTTGATATGCTCGTAAGCAAAACGTGGTTCTATTGAAAAAGTCTCACTGCCATGAAAAAGATTTCTGTTCTCGTATGCCGCTTTTATAGCTAATCCCAAATCGCCTGCCGTGTTTGTGCCCTCTGGCTGGAAACTGATGGTTGATGGTTTGGCTGTATTTATATGCAGGTAACAGTCTATTGTCCGAAGAGAGTCGTTTTCTTTTAATGAAATATTTGTGTATTTGATTGCCGATAGACGTGCAAAACGACTATACGTCTGTTGCAGTGCATCTTCTTCAAACAATCCTCCTTCTTTAAGCACGGTGTTTTCCACCAGTACGCTTTTACGGATATTCAATTTGCCTTCATCCGTAGTATAGTTTATGCTTCCGATTGTATATACAGGATGGCTGACTGGCTCCATTCTGCTGTTTGCTCGATACAGGTCTAATTGCATGGTTACATCTACCATTGTAGAACCAGCCAATGTATCAACCAAATAAGTAATAAAATCTTTATTGAAACGATAATATCCCATATTGGTCAGTTTGGAGGAAATGCGTTTTCGTTCTGCATCAAGAATATCTACATCCAGAAGTGCTCCTTTGTGCAGAAGCTTCATTTCATCTGTTTCGGACTTTATTATTTGCTCTATCCTTGAGTCCTTGATGTCGTAATCCACATTTCGCACATGATAACCCTCGCCAGGAACAAGCGTATAAGTTATCGAAATTTTGCGTTTTTTTATTACTGTATCAACATCTGTGTATCCTTTTAAATAGCCTTTGTTCATAAGGGCAATGTCAAGGTTACTGCGTGTTTCTTCCATTTGCCGATGGTTATAGATCACAGGAGCTTCACCAATATTATGTAGGAAACGGTTTACCCATTTTGCAGTATCACGACCTGCAAGGGAATAAGTGCGAAGCGGAATCTTAAATAATGAGAACAGACGTGAATTGGAAGTCAGTTTGACATAATCCTTCACACTCTTGGGGTCAACAACCTCAGAAGTGCTCTTTACCTTTACTCTTTCAACAAGATATTGACCTTCCGGAACAAACTTTGTCGTTGAACAAGAGACAAGGCAAATTATCAATATACCAGAAAGCAGCGTAAAAATAAGTTTACGATTCATCATTCACAATGTTTGTCTTCGGAATTCAGCAAGTGTAACGGCTGTGGCAACAGCAACGTTCAGGCTCTCTGCCCCTTCACGCGGTGATGGTATCAGCAATCGGTGGCTTACCTTCTCTGACAAAGCAGCAGATATTCCATTGCCTTCGTTTCCCATGATAATGAAGCCTGCTGCCGACAACTCTTGTTCATACAGGCTGTTTCCATCAAGGAATGTTCCATAAACGGGAAGAGAAGGGAATTTATCAATCAGTTCTGAAAGATTGCAATAAGTCACATTCACTCTGACAAGACTACCCATTGTAGCCTGCACCACTTTCGGACTCCAGCAATCGGCGGTATCAGCAGAGCAAAAAATATTGTCAACGCCAAACCAGTCGGCAATACGTATTATCGTACCTAAATTTCCTGGATCCTGTATGCAATCCAGCAAGAGTGACAGGTGGGAAGAAATGTAGTCATTATTGAATGCAGTTTCATCTATCTTTGATGGAATCCTGAAAATTCCAAGTTTTCCTTGTGGGTTTTTCAGGAAAGAAGCCTTACGCACATCATCAGCATCTTCGAAAAGTTTTACGCACTCGAATCTTTTTTGCAATTCACCGATAACCTTCGGCCCTTCAGCCACAAAAAGCCCTTCAGCATCGCGAAACTTTTTGTATTCTAACGACTTTATAAGTTTTATTTCAGCCCTGCTAATCATTTATACAAATATCTTCTTATGCTCTTCTTGGCAGTTTTGACAAATTCCGACTGCTGCATTTCAATTTTCGTTATTTTTGAATACGACGGCATCTCCTTGTTTATAGCATTCAGATTTTCACCCATTATGCTCTCCAAATCATCTTTATCAAGACCTATTTTCTTTGCCTCATCATAATCAGGATAAACAAGTGCATAAAGTTTCTCATCGCGCTGCACAACGATGCTTTCCAAAACAAATGGCAATGAATTAAGTTTGTCTTCTATTTCCTCAGGATAGATGTTCTGTCCGTTGGCACCGAGAAGCATGTTCTTACTACGACCTTTAATATACACATTTCCCGCCTCATCAATCAAGCCCAAATCGCCCGTATGGAACCATCCGTCTTCATCTATCGATGCTTTCGTCAGTTCTTCGTCCTTGTAATAACCTGTCATCACGTTTAACCCTCGAACATAAATCTCACCAGGTATGTTAATCGGGTCTGGGCTCATTATCTGCAGTTCATTGTTGATTGCGACTTTTCCGCAACTGCATGGGACGAACTCCTTCCAATCTTCATAGCATATAATTGGCGCACATTCAGTTGCTCCGTAACCGATGGTGAAAGGAAAATCTATCTTGTGCAGAAATGCCTCAACTTCCTGACTCATCGCTGCTCCACCTATTATAATTTCATAGAATTCACCGCCAAACAGCGAAATTAGTTTGTTGCATATTTTTTCACGTATTTTCTTATTTATTCCTGGCGTATTCAACAGCACTTTCATACGTGGATGCTGCAATGCAGGAAGAACACGTTTCTTGATTATCTTCTCCAAAATCAAAGGCACAGAAATAATTATTGCTGGTTTGATTTCCGAAAAAGCCGTCAACAGCACAGCCGGCGAAGGTATTCTGTTCAGAAAATACACATGGCAACCAATGGATATTTCATAAACAAGTTCAAATGCCATTCCATACATGTGTGCCAGCGGCAAGATACTAATAACCTTTGAACCCGCATGCACATTATTTCCCATTACATGGATGGCAAATTGTCGGTTGCTCCAGATTGCCCTGTAAGGTAGCATCACACCTTTGGAATGTCCTGTAGTACCACTTGTATAATTGATAAGCACAACCTCATCAGGATCTTTTTCCTTGTAATATTCCACATGCTCCTCACGGAAATGTTTAGGATATTTTTCTCCAAACAAGGCATTCAGATTTTCCCTTGCATACTTCAGTCGTTCCGACCGGCATACCATTAACGAAAAATCCGGAATATTTATTATTCCTTCCAAATGCGGCATTGCTTCGGGATTGATTACCGTTTTCACATAGTCACCTACAAATAATAGCTTGGTGTCACTATGATTCACACAGTTATGAATCTGTTCAGCTGTAAACTCATGCAGCAATGGCACAGCAACAGCACCGTAGGTAATTGTTGCAAAAAATGCAACTGCCCAATTTACGCTGTTTCTACCGCATAGTGCTATCTTGTCACCACGCTCAATACCACTTTTCTCAAAAAGTATGTGAAGTTTTTCTATTTTCCTTGCTAAGTCCTTATAATATAATGTAACACCATTATAATCGGTCAATGCTTCAAGGTTCCAATGTTCCTTGATGCTATTTTCTATTATTGCGTTAAAACTACCAATTTCTTCTTTTCTGGGTACTGTCATTGCACAACTTTTAAAAATTTGTGCAAAATTACGAACTTATTTGCACATTTCCAAATTTTTTGTGCATAAATTTGTAAAAATCTCACTTTTTGCATTATTTTTTCGACTTATGCGCAATGCTTATAAACGAAAAAAGCTCTCCTTAAGAGAGCCTTGCGCTTTGTAGTGGATAGGGGAATCGAACCCCTATGCCAAGATTGAGAATCTTGTATCCTAACCGTTAGATGAATCCACCAGATGTGGGGAGGAAGTGAACTTGTTACTTTTGCTCTGCGGAAGCTGGGGGATTCGAACCCCCGGTACGGTTACCCGCACGGCAGTTTAGCAAACTGCTGGTTTCAGCCACTCACCCAAACTTCCGTTATATAGCTGAATTGCATTTTTCTAACGCGGCTGCAAAGGTAATAAAAAAGATTAGAGGTTAGAGGTTAGAGGTTAGAGTTTTAAGTTTTTTTAATAAAAAACCGCCCGATAACTAAATCGGACGGTCAAAAACGTGGTGATTATATTCTATTAGTAATGATTTTTTACATCATTCCACCCATTCCGCCAGGCATTCCTCCAGCAGGCATTGCTGGCGATGGCTCTGGCTTGTCAACGATTACACACTCAGTTGTGAGGAACATGCCTGCGATGCTTGCAGCATTTTCCAAAGCTACTCGTGCTACTTTGGCAGGGTCAATGACACCAGCGTCGCGTAAGTCCTCGTATTTATCGAGTCTTGCATTGTAGCCGAAATCGCCCTTACCTTCAGCAACTTTCTGCACTACCACAGCACCTTCCTTGCCTGCATTGTTTGCAATCTGACGAAGAGGTTCTTCTATTGCACGCTTGATGATTTCGATACCAGTCTGTTCGTCCTGATTATCGCCTTTCAGTTTCATTACAGAGTCGAGGGCACGAATGTATGTTGTGCCACCTCCAGCTACAACTCCTTCTTCAATTGCAGCACGAGTTGCACAGAGAGCATCGTCAACACGGTCTTTCTTTTCTTTCATTTCAACTTCGCTGTTGGCACCAACGTAGAGCACTGCCACACCACCTGCCAATTTGGCAAGGCGTTCCTGAAGTTTTTCCTTATCGTAGGATGATGTGGTTGCCGCCATTTCGTTCTTAATCTGATTGATACGATCAAGAATAGCATCCTTTTCGCCAGCACCGTCAACAATTGTTGTATTGTCCTTTGTAACTGTCACTGTGTTGGCAGTACCGAGCATGTCGATAGTTGCCTGTTCCAGTTTGAGTCCCTTTTCTTCAGAGATAAGTACTGCACCCGTAAGCACAGCAATATCCTCAAGCATAGCCTTGCGTCTGTCGCCAAAGCCAGGAGCTTTCACAGCACAAATCTTCAGACCGCCACGCAGACGATTGACAACAAGTGTGGTAAGAGCTTCTGAATCAACATCCTCTGCTATCACGAGCAATGGACGACCACTCTGAGCAGCTGGTTCAAGAATTGGCAAGAAATCCTTTAGATTGGAAATCTTCTTGTCGTAGAGCAGAATGTATGGATTCTCCATAACGCACTGCATTTTCTCTGCATCAGTAACGAAATAACCTGACAGATAGCCACGGTCGAACTGCATACCTTCTACTACACCAATATGAGTGTCACGGCTCTTGCTTTCTTCGATTGTAATCACGCCATCCTTAGAGACTTTACGCATTGCATCAGCAAGCAGTTTGCCTATTTCAGCATCGTTGTTGGCACTTACAGTTGCAACTTGTTCAATCTTGTCATAATTATCATTTACCTGTTCAGCATTTTCCTTAATGTAATCAACTACAGCTGTCACAGCTTTGTCGATACCACGCTTCAAATCCATTGGATTAGCACCTGCTGTAACATTCTTCAAACCAACATTGATAATGCTCTGAGCAAGTATAGTTGCAGTAGTTGTACCGTCACCTGCATCATCACCAGTCTTGCTGGCAACACTCTTGAGCAACTGAGCACCAGTGTTTTGGAACTTATCGTCAAGGTCTATTTCCTTAGCAACCGTAACACCATCCTTTGTAATCTGAGGAGCACCAAACTTCTTTTCAATGATTACGTTTCTACCTTTAGGGCCGAGAGTAACCTTTACTGCATCAGCCAACTGGTCAACGCCCTGCTTGAGCATGTCGCGGGCATCAATATTAAATTTTATTTCTTTTGCCATGATTTAAAGTTTTTATATTACACCTTATTTAATTAATAACTGCCAAGACGTCAGACTGTCGCATCATAAGATACTTTTCGCCTTCAAATTCAATTTCTGTGCCAGCGTATTTGCCATAAAGCACAACATCACCAGCTGCAAGTTCCATTTTCTCATCTTTCGTACCGTTGCCGGCAGCAACTATTTCACCTTTCAAAGGTTTTTCCTTTGCAGTATCAGGGATAATGATACCACCAATCTTTTCTTCTGCAGGAGCGGGTTTAACCAGCACTCTATCTGCCAATGGTCTAATTTTCATAATCAATTTTATTTAGTAGTTAAAAAAATCTTTCACTTGTAGCTTTGCAAAAATCGTGCCAAAAAAAAATCACTATTTCATCTTTTGCGAGGTACGAATACTGGAGGACAGTCATCGTTGCGCTGGAACAGTCCACCGAAGTCAATTCCTATTTTGCTGTCACCTATTTTATAATAAGGTCGGGCTATGGGTACGGCATAATGTTTGCCTGTCCATGCATTGAAGCCTCGTCGGACTCCAACATCAATGCCCCATTTATGATTATTTGTCTCAAATGTCAGATAGCCACCATACTGATAACTCATTCCCAAATGTGAAGATGAGAGAAAACTCGGACTTTCAAAACTGCCAAAGCCTGTGCCATAAATGTTGTTGCCAAAGCGATAGGAAGTAGAGGCATTCATGGAAAAAGTATTGTATGTTGATCCATATTTTTGAAGTTCTGCTCCACCAGTCAAAGACCATCGGTCACCAATATTTTGCAACATTTGTATGTCAGCATTAGCATAGTAGCCCCAAAGATTGGTGACATACTGACCATTACTGCCATACAGCATTCCCCCATCCCATTGAAACAATGTATTTTGAACTTTAGGTAGAGAGAATTTATACGTCATTTTCAGCGGAGGTGTCCCGTTTATCGAAGGTTGTGTTTCTACAGACCGAAAAGACGGCATTGTGGATACATCAATAGCATGCGCTTGGCGCAATATCTTTTCTCGCTGCACGGAATCCACATAATTCTGCATTTCAGGACTTGTTACATTCGACTTCACTTCGTTCTGTGCCATAATGCAAATGCAGCAAGAAAGAGAAAGAACTGACAATATGATTTTGCACGATAATTTCATATTCGCAGCAAAAATACGAAAAAACTGCATTAATGAATTAAAAATTAACAATTAATAATTAATAATTAGATTTATTTATAATTGTCACGCTGACTCTGAACAACGATAACAATGACGATAACGATAACCGTTCAGAACTGTCGCGAATTATCAATTATCAATTATCAATTATCAATTATCAATTAATGCCTTGGCATTTTGACTCTGACTGCTGACGCTGTTGGCAAGTTATTGCTTTTGATTAAACTTTGGGCTTTATTCTGCGTCATAAAAGACAGAGTGAAACAAATAATCATTTTATTAATATGAAAAATTTACTATCCCTAACATTAATCACAGCAACTCTTGTGATTGATTGTTTGCATGTTTCGGCAAAGCAATGGACCTTACAGGAATGTATTGACTACGCAATGCAGAATAATATTCAACTGCAAAAAAGTCGTATCCAGCAACAGTCAAGTAGCGAAGGTGTAAAAGGTGCAAGAGCTGCCTTACTACCATCACTATCGGCAAGCACTAACCAACAGTTTGGTTATACTCCTTTTATGGAATCTCAAGTGTTTGTATCAGGTTCCCAGGTTTATAACGGCAGCAAGAAGACGAGCTACAGCGGCAACTATGGTTTGAATGCCAACTGGACTGCATGGAATGGCAACAAGAACTACAACACCTTGAAGCAGCAGAAGATTGCTGAACAGCAGGCTGAGCTACAGACTCAGGTCACGGCTAACAGTATTCAGGAACAATTAGCACAGTATTATGTACAGATTCTCTATTCAAAGGAGGCAGTTGTTGTGAACAAAGAGATGCTGAACATGAGCAAGCAGAACCTTGAACGCGGACAAGAAATGTATAATGTTGGCAGCATTGCCAAAGCCGAATTGGCTCAACTGGAATCACAGGTGGCTTCGGATGAATACGACCTTGTCAGTTCTGAAGGTCAACTGGCTACTTACAAGCTTCAGCTGAAACAACTTTTGGAACTCGATGGCATGGAGGAGTTTGACATTATAGACCCTGCATCGGCTGATGCACAGGCTTTAGCCGTCATTCCTTCAGTCAACGATGTCTATACGACTGCTCTCATGCAACGCCCTGAAATCAAAAATTCCAACCTGTCGATTGAAAGCAGTGAACTCGACATAAAATTGGCAAAAGCTGGTATTCTGCCCAATATAAGTCTGTCGGCTTCTGTTGGTGCTAACACAAGTTCACGCTCACAGGACAACTGGGGCGAACAGATGAAGACTGGTCTGAACGGGTCGGTAGGCGTCAACGTGAGTATTCCTATCTTTGACAACCGTTCAACACGCACGGCAGTGAACAAGGCTAAACTATCGAAAGAGTCTCAGCAACTTGAATTGGACAACCAGAAAAAGGAACTGTGGCGCAGCATTGAGACCTACTGGGTGGATGCTACTACCAATCAGGCTCGCTTCAAATCTGCCACTTCAAGTGTGGCAAGTGCAAAAACAAGTTATGAATTATTGAGTGAACAATATAAGGTAGGATTGAAAAATATCACCGACTTGCTGAATGGAAAAAACACTTTGCTTCAATCTGAGCAGAATCGTCTGCAAAGCAAATACATGACCATTCTTGACATCCAATTGCTTAAATTCTACATGGGCGAAAACGTTGCCTTTTAATTGAAAAGTGCTTATTTTAAAAACAATAAACGACAATAATATGAAAAAGAAGAAAAAAATTATCATCGGCATTGCCATCTTGGTTGTTCTCATTATTTTGGGTAACATAATCTTTGGTAAAGGAAAGCATGAACAGAAAGTGAATTTTGAAACTGCTAAGGTTGCAACTGCTTCAATTGCAACAAGTGTGACGGCAACTGGCACTATCGAACCTGTTACCTCTGTCGAAGTCGGCACTCAAGTTTCGGGTATTGTCAGCAAATTGTTTGTTGACTACAACAGCGTAGTGAAAAAAGGTGATGTAATTGCAGAGTTGGACAAGACCAACCTTATGGCAGAACTCGCTTCTGCAAAGAATAATCTTGCATCAGCAGAGAGCAGCTACAAAAGTTCTGTAGCCACTCTGGACTATCAGCGTGCTAACTTCAAACGCTAT
The DNA here is from genome assembly GCA_045597685.1 of Prevotella sp. GTDB lineage: Bacteria > Bacteroidota > Bacteroidia > Bacteroidales > Bacteroidaceae > Prevotella. The sequence continues at coordinate 10,658 of JAZLKO010000013.1, read as the reverse complement.
CAGACTCTATATAATAAAGGTCTGGTAAGTGCCAACGACTATGAACAGGCACGCATGTCGTATGAAAATGCAGAAATGTCGGCTTCTCAGGCCAAGTCTCAGATTTCCGTAGCTCAGCAGAATGTAACAAAGGCTCAGACTAACTTAGGCTATGCCACCATCACATCACCAATCGACGGCATTATCCTGTCGAAAGAGGTTGAAGAAGGACAGACCGTGGCAGCAAGTTTTAATACCCCTACCCTATTCACCATTGCACAAGACCTGACCAATATGCAGGTGATTGCTACCGTTGACGAAGCCGACATAGGTGAAGTTAAGGAAGGCAAACGTGTGACGTTCACGGTTGATGCCTATCCTAACGATAAGTTTGAAGGTTGTGTTACTCAAGTCAGACAGGAAGCCACTACAACAAATAATGTTGTGACCTACGAGGTTGTGATCAGTGCACCGAACGAAGATCTGAAACTCAAGCCTGGACTTACTGCAAGCGTAACCATTTTTACACAGGAAAAAAGCGATGTGCTGAGCGTACCGAACAAAGCTCTTCGCGTAGTGCCTACCGTCGAGGTTCTCGGACCTGTAAAAATCATTGATGTGGCTGCACCAAAGAAAGTTTGGACAAAAGAAGGCAACGTGTTCAAGGCTCATGCCGTAACAACTGGACTCTCCGATTCAAACAATACCGAAATTCTTTCTGGCATACCAGAAGGAACAGAAATAATCACTGAAATAAAAATCAGTAATCCATTTATGCCTGATGGCAATCAACAGGGATTCTCGCCCTTCGGTCCACCACGTCAACAACAAAAGAAAAAATAATAAGTAATGGTTATGGATTGTAGGTTAAATTGTAAATAGTAAATAATTTCATGAACAAGAAAGTTGTTATTGAATTAGACAATATAAGACGTGAGTTCGTTGTTGGTAGCGAAACCGTAAAGGCTCTGCGCGGTGTGTCGTTCAAAATTTATGAGGGCGAATTTGTCACCATCATGGGCAAGTCGGGCTCTGGAAAATCCACTTTGCTCAATCAGCTCGGATGCCTTGACACTCCAACCAGCGGAGAATACTATCTTGACGGCATTTCTGTTCGCACCATGAGCAAGTCGGAAAGAGCACGACTGCGTAACAGGAAAATTGGATTCGTATTCCAAAGCTATAATCTCCTGCCAAAGACAACAAGTGTGGAAAATGTAGAACTGCCACTGATGTACAATTCTGAAATTAGTGCGGCAGAACGCAAGGAAAGATCGATAAAATGCCTTGAAGAAGTGGGGCTTGGCGAACGCCTCTACCATAAGTCCAATCAGATGTCGGGCGGTCAGATGCAGCGTGTGGCAATAGCAAGGGCACTTGTCAACAATCCAGCCGTAGTGCTTGCCGATGAAGCAACAGGAAACCTCGACACCCGCACATCATTTGAAATTCTGGTACTCTTCCAGAAGTTACACGCTGAAGGACGTACTATCATCTTCGTAACTCACAATCCCGACATTGCCAACTATGCCACAAGAAACATCGTGCTCAAAGATGGTAAAGTGATTGCCGACGAACAAAACGAGAATATACTTTCCGCAGCCGAAGGACTCGCAGCTTTACCTTTATCAGACGATTAAAGTAAGGTTGTAAGGTTTGTTAAATCGTAAATAAATTGTAAATTGTAAATAATTTCATGAATATTACAAATCTTTTCAAAATAGCAATCCGAGCTATTGCCGCAAACAAAATGCGCAGTTTCCTAACTGCATTGGGCATCATCATCGGTGTGGCTTCTGTTATTACCATGCTGGCTATAGGACAGGGTAGCAAGAACAGAATCAAAGCAGAGATTTCGCAGATGGGCAGCAACATGATTATGATCAATCCTGGACAGGAAATGCGCGGTCCTGTGCGTCAGGATGCTTCATCACGCGAATCGCTTAAACTTTCCGACTATGAAAGCCTGAAAAGTCAATGCACCTTCATTAAAGCCATTAGTCCTGTGGTCAACAGCTCTGGACAGTTTATCTATGGCAACAACAACACCCCATCAACAGTTTATGGCGTTGCTGCCGACTATATGGAAATACGCCAACTCAGCATACAGGATGGCGAGATGTTTTCTGACGACGAGATTCGCAGCGGTGCAAAAGTGTGCGTTGTCGGCAAGACAGTTGTTGACAATCTGTTTCCCAACGGAGACGACCCTGTAGGCAAAGTTGTCAGATTCAACAACATTCCATTCCGCATAATAGGTGTACTGAAAAGCAAAGGCTACAACACAATGGGCATGGACCAGGACAATCTTGTGCTGGCACCATATACTACCGTAATGAAGCGCATTCTTGCCATAACCTACGTGCAGGGGATTCAATGCTCTGCCATTACGGAAGAACTGACAGACAAGGCCATTGATGAGATTTCTGGTATTCTGCGCATAAACCACAAAATCCGTGAAGCCTCCGATGGTTATGAAGGCGATGAGGACGATTTCAACATACGCTCTCAGGAAGAACTATCATCGATGATGGACAGCACAATGACCATGCTGACAATTCTTCTCGGCTGTGTGGCTGGTATTTCACTTGTTGTCGGTGGTATCGGTATCATGAACATAATGTATGTCAGCGTAACCGAGCGTACTCGCGAGATTGGTTTGCGAATGAGTGTCGGTGCTCGCGGTATTGACATAATGTCGCAATTCCTTATCGAAGCAGCCATGCTGAGCATTTCGGGTGGATTGATAGGAGTGCTCTTTGGTGCAAGCATCTCATCACTCGTGGGCTCTATATTGCATTGGGACATTTCCGTTTCAGTGTTCAGCGTTGTACTGAGTTTCGCAGTCTGCACCTTCATTGGAATCTTCTTTGGATGGTATCCCGCAAAAAAAGCAGCAAAACTTGACCCGATTGAAGCAATAAGATACGAATAAATCTTTAGAAAAGTTAAAAAATCTTATTGTGTAGGCGCACAAAAAATACACATGGAAAAAAGTTGATAAAATATTTGGAGCATAACAGGAGAATGCATTATCTTTGCAGCGTTATCCTGAAAACAATCTTTATACCTTTAAAAAACTAATACCTATTTATTGAAACGGTGGCTTGTGAAAGCCGCCGTTTTTCTTTGTTATTATATAGCACAAATTACACTAACATGAGAATAAAAAATTAAAATTTGTTTTTTTATTTTGCATTTCGTCCGATTTACACTAATTTTGCAAAATCAACTTTTTTGATTCATAAATCACAATTCACGAATGTCGGATTATAATTTAGTTTCGGAATACAAGCCTACAGGTGATCAGCCTGAAGCTATAAGGCAACTGAGCGATGGTGTGGTAAGAGGTGACAAGAGTCAAGTTCTTCTCGGAGTAACTGGCTCGGGAAAAACTTTTACCATTGCTAACGTGATTGCAAACGTGGGTAAACCTACTCTGGTAATAAGCCACAACAAGACACTTGCGGCACAGCTGTACAGCGAACTAAAAGGCTTTTTCCCTGATAATGCTGTAGAATACTATGTATCATACTACGACTATTATCAACCAGAGGCTTACATGCCTATTACCGACACTTATATTGAAAAAGACTTGGCCATAAATGAGGAACTCGACCGCTTGAGATTGGCTGCCACCTCTGCCCTACTCTCTGGCCGACGGGATGTGATTGTGGTGTCGTCGGTTTCATGTATCTACGGCATGGGTAATCCGAGCGCATTTTATGAGAATGTAATAGAGCTGAAAACTGGTCAACACATCGACCGCAACGAACTGCTCAGAAAACTTGTCACTTCGCTCTATGTGAGAAATGACCTGAATCTGGTACGTGGTGCATTTCGCGTGAAAGGTGATACCGTTGATGTGGCATTAGCCTACAGCGAAAACATACTGAGAATTTCATTTTGGGATGATGAAATAGATTCTATCGAGGAACTTGACGAACTCACCCTGCACACAAAGTCAAGGTTTGACTGCTACCGAATTTATCCTGCCAATCTCTTTATCACCTCACAGGACCAAACAGCAACAGCCATTACGCAAATTCAGGACGACATGATGAGGCAGGTGGAGTTTTTCAAAGAAATTGGCAAGCCTATTGAAGCCCAACGCATAAAAGAGCGCGTGGAATACGACATTGAAATGATACGCGAATTAGGGCATTGTTCGGGCATTGAGAATTATTCGCGCTATTTCGACGGCAGAAGCCCTGGCACCAGACCTTATTGTCTGCTGGATTTCTTTCCGAAAGATTATCTGATGGTTATTGACGAAAGCCATGTTAGCGTGCCACAGATTCACGCCATGTATGGAGGTGACAGGGCAAGAAAGACTAATCTTGTAGAATATGGTTTCCGACTGCCTGCTGCCTTCGACAACAGACCTTTAAAATTTGATGAATTCACGGAGCTTACAAATCAGGTGATTTATGTGAGTGCAACACCCGCTGACTATGAATTGCAAGAGGCAGAAGGTGTGGTGGTTGAACAGGTTATTCGTCCTACAGGCTTACTTGACCCTGAGATTATTGTTCGACCAAGTGAGAATCAGATTGACGACCTGATGGAAGAAATACGCATCCGCGACGAAAGGGACGAGAGGGTGCTTGTGACTACACTAACCAAGCGCATGGCAGAGGAGTTGACTGAATATCTGCTAAATAATGGTGTGAAAGCCAACTACATACACAGCGATGTGGCTACGCTCGACAGAGTGAAGATTATGGCTGACTTGCGTACAGGAATGTTTCAGGTGCTGGTGGGAGTGAATCTTCTACGAGAGGGATTGGACTTGCCAGAGGTGTCGCTGGTTGCCATTCTTGATGCCGACAAGGAAGGTTTTCTGCGTAGTGAACGCTCTTTGACTCAAACGGCAGGACGTGCTGCAAGAAACATTAACGGATGCGTGATAATGTATGCCGACAACATTACGGAAAGTATGCGTAGAACGATAGATGAAACAAACCGCAGACGCGAAAAGCAATTCAAATACAACGAGGAGCATGGCATTACACCAAAGCAGATTGTGAAAAATCAGGGATTGCTCATCAGCGGTCAAGAACCAAGAGGCGAAAGCCAGAAGCCGAAAGTTGGAACAGGTTATGAACTGCGCGAATCCAATTCTCTTCTTCAGGTTGCCGACCCATTGATAAAGAAAATGAGCCGCGAGGAACTTGAACGCTGCATCAGGCATACTGAAAAACTAATGAATGAGGCCGCAAAGAATCTTGATTTTCTGCAAGCAGCACAATATAGAGACGAACTCCAAAAGCTGAATAAGAGCTTAGAGCATAGAGGTTAGAGGTTATGGGTTAAAACCGCAAAACCGTAAAACCGCAAATTATTAAAAAATCATAAAAACCATCAACCATCAACCATCAACCTTTTTCTTATCTTTGCACTTGAAAATATAAGTTTATTAACCAAATAAAAACATTATGAAGAAAGTTATTATTTGCGCATTATACCTAACTATGTGCACATTAGGAACATACGCACAAAACACTTGGGAAATGACAGAGAGTGAAAAACTGGAAATGGCCAAGAAACAACAGAAGAAAGCTAAACAAGCCGTTGTTGATATTGACCCCAAATATGCGCCTGGACAGGTTCCTGTAGTGGATGGAAAAGTGGTGTTTGAAACAACCATCAATGCTCCTGGCAAGACTAAGAAACAGATTATGGACATCATTGCCGCATACCTTGAAGAAATGACCAACGAACCAAACCAGATTGACAATGATAACAACACAAAAATCAGCCAAGTGCTTATGAATGATAAGGAAAAGGGAACGATAGTTGCTCGCTTCTACGAATATCTGGTATTCAAGAATGCTTTCCTTTCTTTAGACCGTACGGATTTTGACTTCTACATTTCAGCTGATTGCTCGGATGGAAAGGCTGTGATAAAGATGTTCCGTATGAGGTATATTTACGAACAAAGTCGCCAAGGTGGTTTCAATTCACCTGCTGAGGAAATAATTACAGACGACTTTGCCTTCAACAAGAAAAAGACAAAACTAAGCCGTATGTATGGCAAGTTCAGAAAGAAAACAATCGACAGAAAAAATTATATCTTCAACCAGTTTGAACAAAAATTAAAGTAAATTGGGAGATTAGGACCAAACGACTAAATCATGAACGAAAACACCATTTTCCGCATAAGACAAATACTGAACATTATCTTTATGCTCTGTGCTCTGGTTGGAATAATTATTTACTTCGCATCCGATAAATTCATAGGTACAATAGTCATACTTATTGGCATGGCTTTCAAAATGATGGAATACATCATACGTTTCATGCGCCCGCGCAAATGAGAAAGTTTTTTTTAATTCTTGTTCTGTTGTCTGCCTCATTGACGAAAATGATGGCTCAGTTTGGCACATCTCCAAACGAGGTCAACCAATTTGATGCCAACAACATGGAGCAGACAGACAATAGGACGGTGATGAACCGTGATACTACAAAGCACGATGACTTGGATATTCCTATAGGCTTGAGAGTCTGGACAATCGACAGAAGATTCGGCGACATCATACCATCTATCCCAGACACCCTGCCTTTTACTTACAGAAACACCATCTTTACATCGGGCTATGAAGGTGAGTTCAACTCTACTGGACATCAAGGCTCACCACGCATAAACAGGATTTTTACCGACCGACCTTTCACGGAACAGTTCCTGTTTACACAACCTTACGACTATATTGTACCGTCGTTAGACAAAGTTAAATTCACCAACACCTACTCCCCTATCACAAACCTGAGTTTTAACGAATGCGGTGACAAACTGCACGGGGAAGATCATATAAAAGCCTTGTTTGCAGCAAACTTCAACAAGAAATTTGGATTCATGTTGAAATTTGATTACCTCTATGCCAGAGGCTATTACAAGAACCAGAGCAATTCCCATTTCAACTTCACCTTCAACACCTCTTATCTGACCGACAGATATGATTTGAATTTGGCTTTCAATATGAATTTTCAGAAAGTAACTGAAAATGGAGGTATTACCAACGATGATTACATAACTCATCCAGAAAACTTTCAGGCATTCGACAAGAACGAAATCCCTGTAATACTCGACCAAAACTGGAACAGAAACAAACACCAGCATATTCTGCTGTCTCACAGATATAAAGTAGGATTCAATCGGCATGTTTCCATGACTGAAGATGAGATAAAAGCCAAGAAGTTTGCAATAGAATCCATGAAGCAAAAAGAAAAGGCAGAAAGAGCAAAACTTGAAGAAGAGGGGAAAACAGACCAATCAATGATTGCTGTGCGCCCCGACAATGCTAAAATTGCTGGCGACCTGGCTGATCTGAAAAAAGTAAGTGACACCTTGAACGTCTCAGCACGAGACAGCCTTAATAATACTGTGGCTAAAGCCGACACCACTTGGACAAAGGATGAATTTGTGCCTGTAACAAGTTTTATCCATACTTTTGAATGGAACAACCACGGCAGAATTTATGAAGCCTACCGTTCACCTGCCGAATACTATCAAAACAGGTACTACGACACTATTGAAGGCACATTCTCTAATGATTCAATCTTTGATGAAACTCGTTATCACAACGTAAAAAACACATTTGCCATTGCATTATTGGAAGGATTCAACAAGTACGCAAAGGCTGGAGTCAAAGTATTTGCTGCCCACGAACTTCGCCATGTGAACATGCCTGACTCAACCGATCACTACATGGCTTACAATGAGAACAACATCAGCATCGGTGCACAACTTGCAAAAACTCAAGGCTCATTATTGCATTACAATATTACCGCAGAAACATGGCTTGCTGGTGAAGATAAGGGACAATTCCGAATAAATGGCGAAGGAAACCTGAATTTCAAATTGCTGAAAGATACTATACGATTCGTAGCGCGTGCTTCAATCGAACACAATAATGCACCATTCTATTTCCGCCACTATCATAGCAAACATTTCTGGTGGGACAATGAACTGGAAAAGGAAATACACAGCAAGGTAGAGGCAGTTTTAGCATTGGACAGAACCAAGACTAAGCTTCGCGTGGCGTACGATAATATAAATAAATACATCTATCTGGCACAATCCTACAATATTGATCCATTGCAGGATTTCCGCAGAACCAATATGGATGTGGCTGTAATGCAGGAAAATTCAAATATAAGTGTATTCACAGCTCAATTAAGACAGGATGTGAGATTAGGAGCCTTTAACTGGGAAAATACAATCACCTACCAGAAGAGCAGTAATGAAGATGTTTTGCCTGTCCCTGCAATCAATGTTTACAGCAATCTGTATTTCCTGCTGAATGTTGCTAAAGTTCTTGACATCAGGCTCGGAGGAGACGTGAAATATTTTTCAAAATATTATGCACCCGACTATTCGCCTGCATTAGGGCAATTTGCCATCCAAAACCATGAACAAAAGGTTAAGATTGGCAATTATCCTTGGATAAATGTTTATGCTGACTTTTTCCTGAAACATGCACGTTTCTTCCTGATGTACACTCATGTGGTAAAAGCTGGTAGCAAAGAATACTTCTTGTCACCACACTATCCGAGCAACGTGAGTACACTACGCTTCGGAATTTCATGGAATTTCTTCAACTGACACCCGTATGGAAAGAACACCAAGTATTGACCTGATGCATTTTATTGAACAAGAAATCCTGCCTAAATATGCAGAATTCGACAAGGCACATCAACTGCCACATGTTAATAGCGTGATAAGAAATTCAATAAAAATGGCAAATGAAGTTGGAGCTGACATAGACATGTGCTACACAATTGCCGCATACCACGACTTGGGACTATCTGGCCAAAGGGCTATCCACCAGATTATTGGCGGAAAGATTCTTGAAAGGGATGCGAGATTGAAAAAATGGTTTTCACCACACCAGATAAAAATCATGAAAGAAGCTGTAGAGGATCATCGAGCTTCTGCATCAAGAACACCACGAAGCATCTACGGAAAGATAGTCGCTGAAGCCGACCGCGACCTTACACCTGAAAATGTGATAAGGCGAACAATACAATTTGGTTTGGAAAAGTCGAACAGCATCACTAAAGATGAGCATTTCCAACGTACACTCAAGCACTTGAATGAAAAGTATTCCAGGAACGGGTATCTTAGACTATGGATTCCGAAGTCAGACAATGAAAAAAAACTAAAGGAACTTCAGTCCTTCATTGAAAACCCAACACAGCTCAGAGCAATGTTTGATAGAATCTTCGATGAAGAAACCACCAACAAGCAATAACCGTAAAACTATCCAAAACTATTCAAAACTATTGAAACTATTGAATACTATTGAAACTATTGAAACTATTAAAAACTATTAAAAACTATTCACCCCACAATAAAATGAAATACAATTTTGACAAAATTATCGACAGGCATCATACCGATGCCATAAAAATTGAGAGAATTCATGAAGTTCTCAAACGTGATGATGTGATTCCAATGTGGATTGCTGACATGGACTTTGCAACACCTGACTTTATCCTTGATGTTATTAAACAACGTTTTGAGCATCCTATCCTCGGATACACAGAACGAAACGAAGAATGGTATCAAGCCATCATCGAATGGCAAAAAAACAGATTCGGATGGAGTGTCATGCATGATTGGGTGAACTTTGTTCCTGGAATTGTTCCTGGGATTGCCTTTTCTATCCAATGCTTCACTAAGCCTGGTGATAAAATCCTTATTCAAACTCCAGTCTATTCTCCTTACATAAATGTTCCAAAAAACAACAAAAGAATTGTGGTGGAATCTCCTCTCATAATCAATGATGAAAACAAGTTGGAAATAGATTTTGACGATTTCGAGAAAAAAGCAAAAGAATGCAAACTCTTCCTGCTTTGTCACCCACACAATCCTGGAGGTAAAGTATGGACAGTAGAAGAATTGCAGAAAATGGCTGAAATATGCAGAAGAACGGGTACTATTGTGGTTTCCGACGAAATTCACGCTGACCTTACGCTAAAGCCATTCAAACACCATCCTTTTGCCAGTGTTTCGGAAGATGCAGCACAGAATAGCGTAACATTTGCTTCACCAAGCAAAGCCTTCAATATGGCTGGACTTACCAGCAGTTACAGCATCATTCCAAATGATAATCTTCGTAAAAGTTTCCACGAGTACATGGAAAACAACGAACTGAACATGGGACACTTACTGTCATTCATTTCAGTAACAGCTGCATACACACATGGAACAGACTGGCTCGACGAATGTCTGGCTTACATTCAAACTAATATCGATATTCTAAAGGAGTCATTGAAGGAAATGCCTAAACTCGGCATGATAACCCCAGAAGCCTCATATCTTGTATTTCTGGATTGCCGTAAACTCAATATGGATGAAAATCAGATGGATGATTTCTTTGTCAACAAAGCCCACATCGTTCTGAACGACGGTTTCCGTTTCGGAGAACCAGGACGTGGTTTTATGCGCATGAATGTTGCCGTACCACGGCCTATATTGCTAAAAGCTATCAATCAACTCAAAGACGCCTATGATTCATTAGATTAATAGCAAATAAATTGGGTAGGAGGTAAATGCTAATCATAAAAAGGCATTTGCCTCCTACTTTCACATTTACCGACCTCCCACACCACCGTACGTGCCGTTCGGCATACGGCGGTTTCGCGCTTTCTCATCTCACGATGTGTGGCAAGTT
>JAZLKO010000012.1:0-19589 GCA_045597685.1 Prevotella sp. | reverse complement strand
GCCGAAGGTTGTTACTGGTCTGCTACGTCTATTTCTTCTTTGAAAGCGGCTTACCTGCACTTCACTTCCACCGACCATATTATGACCTCTGAGGCTTCATTCTATGGTTACTCCGTTCGTCCGGTGCTTATGGAGGCAGATCTTCCAGTTGCTCCTACCACTACTGGCACAGCTAAGGCAACAATCGATGGCAAACAAGTTGATGTGAACTGGGTACAGCTTTGGGAGGATGGCCCTAAGTTCGCAGAGTATAACGTGGGTGTTACCGATGGTAAGGCTACGAGTTATGGCGGCTATTACACATGGGGCGGAAGTCAGAATAAGGCTGATGAAGCTTATAAAATGATTGATGACCACAACACCGGCACAGATACTCTCTCATGCAATGACGACACAGCCACCAAGCTCTGGGGCAGCAACTGGCGCATGCCGACACAGGCAGAACTTCAGGAGCTCCTTGACAACTGCACTGTAGAATGGACAACTGTCGGAAGCGTGACTGGTCGTAAATACACCGGCAAGGATGATTATGAAGATAACAGCGTGTTCCTTCCTGCTGCCGGCTACTGCTACTACGGCGGTGTCTACGACCAGGGCCGCTACGGGTACTACTGGTCCTCCACGCCTGATGGCAGCAGCAGCGCGTACAGCCTGTACTTCGGTTCGGGCGGCCAGGGCGTGAGCAGCGACAGCCGCGACAACGGTTACTCTGTCCGTGCGGTGCTTGCGAAGTGACTTGAAAGGTGCATAGTGTCAGAGCGACAATTTTTTGGCACATATAAATGAAAATCAGGCAGTCGGCAACGGCTGCCTGTTTTTTGGATTATCTCCTTTTTCACTCAATTCTAATACATGTTAAACACATACTTAACTTCAATATAATTCGTATATCACTACTATATATCTACTATCTAAAATACGAGATAAATAGGAGATATATAGGAGTTATATAGGAGATATATAGGAGATATGCATGAAAAACGGCTGTGATTGGGCGGAGACGAGGTCGTCATAATGTAGCCAAACAAAATAAGGCTTTGCCCCAAAAACTGGAAATGTTTTTATTAAAAAATCATAATTATCAATTGTCAATTGTCAATTATCAATTAAAAAACAAAGTTTTTTCTTATCTTTGCAGCCAAATTGTAAATTTGTTTAGATGAAGATATTCAAGGTAGTATCAGTCCTGTTGCTGTCATCATCAGCAATCATGGCATTTGCACAGGGAGGAACAAAATCTCCATATAGTATGTACGGTATAGGAATTTTGGCAGATCAAAGCCAGGGTTTTAATCGTGCAATGGCAGGAGTGTCGCAAGGTTTCAGATTTGGCAATCAGGTGAATGTGCAGAATCCAGCATCATATTCCAATGTGGATTCATTGTCGTTTATTTTCGATTTGGGAATGACTCTCCAAAAAACCTCATATAAGGAAGGGGCAAACAAAATCGTGGCTAATGATGCAAATTTTGAGTATGCTGTGGCAGCATTCAGGGTTATCAAGCATCTTGGTGTGAGTTTCGGTATTTTGCCATTTTCAAATATAGGCTACGATTTCACTACTGCGGCAACACAGACTGGTGGACAGGCGGTAGAAGATAAGGTAACGACAAATTATATTGGTTTGGGTGGAATGCGTCAAGTGTATTTAGGCGCAGGATGGAACCCCATAAAGCCAATCTCAATAGGTTTTAACATGTCGTATCTGTGGGGAGACTATAATAAAATTGTTTCGGCAACCCATTCTCTGGCTACAGCCACAAGTCTTTATCGCTTGTACGAGACGAAACTCAGCAGCTACAAATTAGATTTAGGCTTGCAGTTTATTCAACCAATAGACAAGAAAAACACCCTTGTTGTTGGTGGAACATATTCACTTGGGCATAATCTGCACAATGAAGCAACATTGCTGGAATATCAGACAGATACTACAACATACAGCATACAAGATGCTTTGACTTTGCCGCATATCATAAGTGCTGGTCTGGCATGGCATCATGGAGAAAAATGGAGTATAGGTGCTGATTTTTCCCTTTACAAATTCGGAAAGTTAGATTATCCAGAAATTGTAGATAATGCCGTAGGAATGAGACGTTCGTATGTGATGCAGTCAGGACTACTGCGCGACAGACAAAAGATTGCATTAGGAGGTGAATATGTGCCGGATGCGCATGGACGGGACTTTCTCTCACGCGTACATTATAGAATAGGTGGTTACTATGCCACACCTTATACTAAGTTGAAAACAGCAACTGGATTGACAGATGGACCGAAGGAAATAGGTTTGTCGTTTGGATTTGGCATACCAATCATCAATTCTTATACCAACAGGTCACTATTGAATATTTCAGGACAATGGGTGCGCCAGTCGGTTAGCAATTATATCAATGAAAACTATTTCAGGATAAATATTGCCATGACTTTCAACGAACGCTGGTTTGCAAAGTGGAAGGCTGAATAACCAGAATTATGAAAGGCAGTAAAGTCGTATTTTTCTGTGCTGCTATAATCGTTGCTGCGTGCAGCGGCAATGTAGAACACATGGCACCAGCAATCGAAGAAAAAGACTCTGTAGCAAGTATGATAAGCTATGGAGTGAATACTTTGATATCCGATTCTGGTATGATGAAATATCGAATTGTTACTGAACGCTGGGAGGTCAACGAAAAGACAAATCCTCCAAAGTGGAGTTTTCTGAAGGGACTGATATTGCAGCAGTATGACAAGTCGTTTCATACAGCCTGCATAATTACGGCTGACACAGCTTGGTATTACAATGTGAAACAATTATGGGAACTTCGTGGCAGAGTGCAAGTAAGGAATGATGAAGGAATGTTGTTCAATAGTGAAGAGTTGTTTTGGGATCAGAGCAAGCATGAGTTGTATTCCAACAAGTTTTCACGCCTATATACTCCAGAGAGACAAATAGAGGGTACTTATTTCCGCAGTAATGAGCAGATGACCAAGTACGTTGTTTCAAATTCAAAAGGAGATTTCCCGACAGAAGATGTTGAAAGTGAAGAACCAGCACCACCGCCATCACCAGATGCAGCAAACGATTCTGCGGTAGCACCATCAAAGCCACATCCGTTGCCGACGGCACGACCAAAGGCAAATCAGTCGGTTTTGAATCAAGGAAACATAGACAAGGCTAAAAGTGCCATAAAGTCTGCACGTCAGAAAATGGGAAATTAAGAATAGAGGAAAAATGGTAGGATTAATTATAGGTGTCATAGTTTCACTATTGTTTTCCGCATTCTTTTCGGGGATGGAAATAGCCTTCGTGTCAAGCAATAAACTCTTGGCAGAAATGGATCGTGAAGACAAGAATGGTCTTCCGCAGAAAGTGATTCACAAATTCTATCTGAATTCCAACAACTACATTTCAACAATGCTTGTCGGCAATAATATTGCTCTGGTAATTTATGGAATTTTTATCGCTAAATTGTTCGACCAGACAATATTTGCAGGAATGCCATCGGCATTTACTGTTCCTGCCGACACAATATTGAGTACCTTGATAGTGCTCTTTACGGGAGAGTTTCTGCCAAAAACACTTTTTAAGATAAATCCGAATCATACATTGACAATTTTTGCCATACCAGCATACCTCATTTATGTTTTGTTGTTCCCAATATCGCGTTTCACAACAGTCCTGGCGCATGGTGTACTGAAATTATTTCATGTAAAGATTGATAACAGTAGTACAGATATGGAATTTTCGAAAGTTGATTTGGATTATCTTGTCAAATCAACTATAGATAATTCCAAAAACGTTGAAGACGAGGTAAAGATTTTCCACAATGCCTTGGATTTTTCCGACACAAAGGTTCGGGATTGTATGATACCAAGAACGGAAATTGTAGCAGTGGAAGTACATTGCAAGATGGAAGAACTGCTGGATACGTTTATTGAAAGTGGAAAATCGAAAGTGATAATCTATGAGGATGATTTAGACCATATTTTAGGCTATCTTCATTCTTCGGAACTGTTCCGATTGACACAAAGATATAAGACTTCTGATTCTGGTATTCCAGAGGCATTGATGGAACTGAAATCTCTATTAGACAATTTGAAAATTATCGAGATGCCAATTGTTCCTGAGATTATGGCAGCCCACAAGTTAATGACAAAATTCAGACAAGAAAAGAAGACATTAGGCATAGTCGTGGATGAATTCGGTGGTACAAGCGGTATTGTGGCTTTAGAGGATTTGATGGAAGAGATATTCGGCGAGATAGAAGATGAACACGACAACTCAAATCTCGTGGCACAAAAAGACGAAAACAACGAGTATCTCCTGTCTGCAAGAATGGAGATAGCAAAAGTTAATGAGATGTTCGGACTTGACTTGCCCGAAAATGATGATTATCTGACAATCGGAGGACTGATACTCCATAGTTACGCAAGTTTTCCGAAAATCAATGAAATTGTTGTGATAGGGCAATATGAATTCAAAATAATCAAAAAGACAATGACAAAGATTGAACTCGTAAAGTTGAAAGTCTGCGAATAAATTGAAATATTATGCTTTTGCAGTTGTTATAGTAATTGAAATCTTATTGTAATTTTTGTTACGAATTGTGAATTTTTAATAATTTTCAATTATCAATTGTCAATTGTCAGTTAAAAGATGGAAGTTTTTCGTATCTTTGCGCGCTCAAAAAGAATAAAAGAAATAATTAGAAAAAATAAATAATAAAAAATGGCAGCATTAGGAAAAATTAGAAAAAGAGGCGCATTACTCGTAGTGGTAATCGGACTCGCGCTTTTCGCATTCGTAGCAGAAGAAGCATTCCGCTCATGCGAATCTACTCGTAATCAAACTCGTCAGCAGATTGCTGAAATCAATGGCAAGAAGTTGTCTGTTCAGGATTATCAGTCAATGATTGATGAATACACAGAGGTGGTAAAGATGACATCAGGTCGTGACAATCTTACAGACGATGAAATGACTCAAGTAAAAGACCAGGTATGGCAGACCTACATTCAGGAAAATTTGATTTTAGGCGAAGCAAAGAAACTTGGACTTACCGTAACAGATCAGGAATTACAGAATGTTATCAGCAAGGGCGAAAATCCATTGTTGATGAACACTCCTTTTGTAAGCAACGAAACTGGCAAGTTTGACTATAGCGCATTACAGAAATTTATCTCAGAATATAAGAAGATGAATCGTGCTACAAATCCTCAGATGGCAGAGCAGTACGACAGAATTTATAATTATTGGAAATATGTAGAAAAAACATTACGCTCACAGCTCCTTGCTGAAAAATATCAAGGACTTTTGGCACATTGCTTTATCTCAAATCCAATTTCTGCAAAGATGAACTACACTGGAAAAGTGGAAGAAAGCAATGTTAAACTTGCTGCATTCCCTTATTCTGCAGAAAAAGATCCAAAAATCGCTGACGAAGATATAATGGCTAAATATAATGAGTTGAAGGAATCTTTCCAACAACCATTTGAAAGTCGTGACATAAAATATGTTTCCTTCAAAGTAGAAGCATCTCCATCTGACCGTCAGGCAATAAAGACTGATATTGATACATTCGCAGTACAGCTTGCTGCTGCTGCTGACCCTACAGAAATTGTACGCAAAGCAAATTCTTCAATACAGTATTTGGGCGTTCCTGTTTCTTCAAAGGTCTTTCCTGCTGACATTGCAGCAAGATTGGATTCTCTGTCAACAGGGGCATTTGTTGCACCATACGACAATCCTTCCGACAATACTGTAAACATCATAAAAATCTATTCTAAACTGCAAATGCCTGACTCAATTGAGTTCCGTGCAATACAAGTCGTAGCAGAAACTCCAGAAGTTTCAAAGCAGAAGGCTGATTCGATTATGACAGCTCTTCAGGGTGGGGCAGACTTCGAGGTATTGGCAAAGAAGTATCAGCAGACTGGTACGAAGAATTGGATGACTACAGCACAGTACGAAGGCGCTCCTTCAATGGATAAGGATACCAAGACATACATCAATACTTTGAATACAGCAGCAGTCAACGAGTATAAAAATCTTGCTTTTGCAACAAGCAATCTTATTCTTCAGGTGACAGACCGCAGAAATATGATTAATAAGTATGACGTTGCTGTAGTAAAGCGTTCTTACGATTTCTCAAAGGAAACTTATTCTGCAGCATACAATAAGTTCTCACAGATGGTTAGCTCAAGCCGTGATTTGACTTCTCTTGAAGCAAATGCTCAGAAGGCTGGTTACACTGTAATGGATGAAAAAGACATTTTCAACTCAAATCATAATGTGGCTAATCTTCGCGCTACACGTGAGGCTCTGAAGTGGGTATTCGAAAGCAAGGAAGGTGAGATATCTCCACTTTACGAATGTGGAAATAATGATAATCTGCTTGTTTGCGTATTGACAAAGGTTCATCCTGCAGGCTATCGTGATTTTGAATCTGTGAAAGAAACTTTGAAGCCATTGGCAATTAATGACAAGAAGGCAGAAATCATCATGAAGAAACTGGAGGGTGTCAAGGATATGAAAGCTGCTCAGGCTAAGGGTGCAGTGCTTGCTGATATTAATCAGGTGACTTTCAATTCACCAGCATTCATTCCTGCTACTGGTTCGGCAGAACCAGCTCTTAGTGGGGCTGTTGCAGCAACCGCTGCTGGCAAATTCTCATCACATCCTGTTAAGGGTATGAGCGGCATTTATCTTTTCCAGGTTGAAAGTAAGAAGAAGAACGAGACAAAGTTCGACGAGAAATCTGAAAAGATGGAATGCACACAGAAAGCTATGCAGGCTGCAAGTCGCTACATGAATGAACTCTATATGAAAGCAAAGTTGGTTGACAACCGTTACTTGTTCTTCTAATCAAAAACATATTTACCGTAAAGCCTCGGAATTCCGAGGCTTTATTGGTTAGAGCTTTTTAGGTCACTTTCTACACCACCTTATTATATTATGGGACTTAAAAGAATATTTATTCTATTTGCGAGCTGCTTATTTGTATTGACAACTGTTGCTCAAAATATGCGGCAGAATGCTGCTTATATTGAGTATATAGAAAAATACAAAAATATTGCGATAGAGCAAATGGATAAGTACCATATTCCTGCCAGTATTACAATGGCTCAGGGGTTGCTTGAGAGTGGGGCTGGACGAAGTGAATTAGCGCGTAAGGCAAATAATCATTTTGGTATCAAATGTGGTTCGGATTGGCGCGGACCAACTTCACATCACGATGATGATGCAAATCATGAATGTTTCCGCTCATATAAAAACGTAAAAGAGAGCTATGAAGATCATTCAATTTTTCTATCAACTAAGAAACGATATGCTTCACTTTTTCGTTTGAATATTTATGATTATAAAGGATGGGCAAAAGGATTAAGGGCTGCAGGCTATGCAACAAATCCTGCATACGCTAATAATCTGATTAGAATAATCGAGACATATTCTTTGGATGATTTGGATAAATTACGCAAATCCAAATTCATTGCAAAGATAGAGGCGGCAGAAGCAAAAGCAAATGCTTTCCGTCAAATCTATCAATATAATAAAAATTATTATGTAAGGGCAAAAAGGGGAGATACGTTCAAATCATTAGGCAAGGAATTAGGAATTTCTTACAGGAAACTTGCCAAATACAATGAACGAGATAAGCGCGATGAACTTACAGAGGGTGAAGTGATTTATCTGAAGAAAAAACAAAAGAAAGCTGAAAAGAAATACAAAGGACAATACCATGTTGTCCAAGCTGGCGAGTCGATGTACTCTATTTCACAACGCTACGCAATAAGGATGAAGTACCTGTACAAGCGTAACAAACTATCAGCCGACTATCAATTGCAAGTAGGCGATAGGCTGAAGCTCAGATAATAACTCAAGGCAAGGGCTTTTAAAAAATTCTCTTCGTAAATCTTACGTTTAGTACGGGCATGACTTTAAACTTGTTGAAAGTATCAACATAATCACTTACGTCGCCTCTAAGATTGTCAAGGTCTTTAACAATGTTGATGCCTTCATGCGTGATGATGTCTGGTGTGCCTCCCCAAAACATTGCGCCACAATCAAACGACACATAATATCTGTCACTCTTTTTTAATAATCTGCCACCATACCCGAATCCTATATATGGTTTGAATACATTAGAATATCCTTTTGCGCTAACTGTGCAATTTACATCTGGTTCCATATAATAAACTTCACCAGCTTTGTGGACAATGCCCTTTGAGTCTGTCACAGTCTTGTTGAATGTACCGATAGGAATTGCCATACGTTCGGTAAGATTATATTTCAGAAGGATGGAATTTATAGCTCTTTCCTTGTCAACCTGTGACAATTTATACTGAACACCCTTTATAAAATCTGGGTCGAAATCAATTCTCTGGCCATCAATTTCAATATGAGGAGGACCGGCTGAAGGGTCATCTTTAAGATTCATAATCCCTGCTAAGATTTCGTCGTACATCTTGCTGATAACATGATTGTTATTATACATGTTGATGGCAACTAATGCCTGGGATGCGCTCAAGTCGTTGATAGCATCGGCAATCTCTTCTTTACCAAGGAAAAAGCCTGCGCTGAAATGCCAATGACGATTATTCTTGAAAGGAAAAACATCAAGGAAAAGATTGAAATTACTATATGTAGGACGTCCAAGCATAGTGATATGATCATCAACTTTTGCGCCAAATAGTTCATAAAAGTAATTGTTTAGCCTATCAAATTTTGATTGGCTTGTAGCAGGGTCATCGCCAACCTGTACTGTGAAATGCATTTTGTACTTCACACGCGGCATAATGGCAAATCCTCCTCTTAACTGAAACATGTCTCCAATTGGCGAGGCCACATCTACTCCGATACCAGTAGTACCTGCTGTTACGGATAAATCCAAATGATTGAAAATACCATTTACAAGGTATTTGTTATTAGAATTATTTTGCGCAAATAAGGTAGTGGGCGCAATGTAAAAAGCGATTAACGATAGTAAAAAACACTTCATAATTTATCTTCTTTATAAATTTCGGGTGCAAAATTAATAAAAATTCGATTTTTTTCTGCAAAAATGAAAAAAAAAGAGAAAAAAATTTTTTTTTATGCAAGATTTTTGTACCTTTGCACCGATTTTAAGATTAGGCGTATTAAAATTAAATTAAAATTAAAAATGTATTCATGATAATCAAATGTATTAATTACACAATTATTAATTTAAAACTTTAGTAAAATGAAAAAAAGAAGTTTGAAACTATTGATGTTGCTCGCTGTAATTTATGCGGCTGCAAGTTCTTTTGTATCCTGTAAGGATAATTATTCTGATGATTTCGCCTCTGTTCATTATGAGGTGGCAACTCTCGGTGACGCAGTGGCTCTGCAAGCACAGGCATTGTCACAATTGTCTTCTGAATTGGAAAGTTACAAAGCTTCAGTACAAACAGAAATTCAGGGCGTCAAAAATCTCATTAATGATTTGAATGGAAGCATTAGTGATTTGAAAAGTAGCACAGATGTGAAGTTTGCTGAACTTTACGAAAAACTTGCTTCTCTCGAAACAGAGTATCAAGAAATTGAGATTGCTATTAACCAAATCAATGCAGCTCTGGCAGATTATGAGGCTAAAATTGCTCAAAACGCAACTGATATCGCTACTTTGCAAGGATTGTACACTACATTGAATTCATTAGTGCAAGAGCTTAGTGGTCGCCTGTCTATCGTAGAAAACAACATTACAAACGTTTATGGAAAAATCGACTCTTTAGGAAATGTAGTTGTTGATTTCAAGACAGACATCTATCATTATGTTGATTCTGCAAATAACGTACTCGTTGACTTTATCAACGTAGTTAATGGTAATGTAGATAGTTTAGGTCGCGTTGTTGTAAACTTAGATCAGAAAGTTGAAAATTACAACATAGCTCTTAACGCAAGAATAGACTCTATTATTGGTTTGATGCCTGCAATCGATTCAAAATTCAATGCTTTGTCAGATAGTATTAATAAGGTGAATGGTATTGCTCAGTTAGCATTAGACTATGCAATTCAGCACGAATCATATATTAGTGAACTCGCACAGAAGTTCGCAAACTATTATACAAAGGCTGAAATTGATGCCATGATGTCAGAAGCAAAGACTGCAACTGAAAATGCTCAGAAAGCAGCTGATGAAGCTAATAAATTAGCAGAGGATGCTTATAAATTGGCTGATGAAGCTAATAAGTTGGCAGGTGACGCTATGGATAAAGCAAAAGCCAACGAAGCAAAAATTGACGTTCTTGAAAAAGCAATGAAAGACGCTGATAAAGAATTAGCTGATCAGATTTCTGCATTAGATGCAAGACTGGTGACCGTTGAAGGTCAAGTTGCTAAATTAATAGAAGATTTAGGTATCTTACAGAATGCTGTTGATAACATCAAGAACGACATTGCAAAGATGATTGTTGGTGTAACATACCAAGGAATTGTAAACCCAGTTATTGGTCAGTTCTCTCTTCCTGTAGGTCTTGAAAACAATATGCTTTTCGCATGGTATGGAAAGAACACTGGAGGCGATCAGAAAAATTGGCCAAATAACCATCTTGAGACTTCTGATCTTGATATGATTGATAGTCATGGAACATTTGGATTTGAGGCAGGTGATGTCTTCGTAGCAGATATGGATAAGCAGAAAGCTTATTTAGGAAGAGTTTATACTACAATCAATCCAAACACAGTTGACTTTGCTGGTCAGAATCTTAAGATTGTTGATTCTCAGGATAATGAATGTGGTGCTTATCTCGAGCCATTGAAGAATTCAGATGAACTGCTTCAGTTTGGTTTTACAAGAGATGTTAAGAATGGCTTCTATGAGGCAGATGCATGGATTGACTATGATAAGGTAGAAAGCGTTAGACTTACTAAGAATTTGGATAAAACTCAAATCAAGGAAGCTCTCAAAACTACACTCTCAGGACTCAAGGCTAACTTGAAGGGGAATAGAGCTGAATTGGGTATTGCAACTCTTTACAAGACATTCATGGATAATATTTCATGTGTAATACCTCAATATGGTCTTAAGGCTTCTTGGTTAGATTCTGAAAGCGCTGAGCATAGCGTATATTCAAAATATGGTCTCGCAGTTACTTCAATCAAGCCAGCATCATTCGACTTCCTGAAAGATTATAAGACTCCAAAGATTCCATTGATAAGCGAAATCAAGTATGATGTTGAATTCAACCTTGATAGTGTTCACTACGATCCAATCACTGCTCCTAACATGAAGATAACTCTTTATATCGTATTTAAAAAAGCAGATGACGCAGTCGTAGGTGTTTACTCTAAAAAGGAAGACGCAGAAGCTTGGAAAACAGAGTACCCAGATGAGTATGATTACAACATGCAAGAATTCACCATTCCTGAATTCCAGGAATTCGTTAATAACATCAACGATGGATTTATTAAGAATGTTGACAGAGACGTAAATAAACTTGCTGCCCAAATTACTTCCCAGACTCAGGCAAATGTCAATAAGATTCTCGGAAAGATTAATAATAAAGTTGTAGCACGCGTAAACAAGGTTATCACCAAGATAAATAATCGTTTGGCAGACCTTAACCATTATTTGCAGCCAATCGCTCTGTATAGCTCTGAAAGACTGAAGAATGGAAGTTGGGTAACAGAATGGCATCCATTAAGCAACAACTGGCTCGTTCCTTCACCAGTGAACTGCCCAGCAGGTGGTGGCTATGTACAGATAGAGCCTACAACAATGACTGCTGAATCAGTTTGCCCTTGCTACAGAAAGTTTGTTGCTGTTACAAATGCATTCAAGGAAGACTATTCAACTTCTGCAAAGGCTGGTAACGCTGCATGTAAGGCTGCTCTTGATGAAGCAAACAAACCTGCACCTGATGCATTGAACAATCTTGGAGTTCACAGCATGAAGACTGTTTATAGCGACAATCAGGATTTGGTATTCGCAGTACAGCCTGGTTATGTATATGAAATTACATACGTTGCTCTCGACTATAGTGGCAAAACACGTGTTCACAAGTACTACGTAAAGGCACACAACTATTAATATATATTATAAGGTGTATAAACTAAAATATATAGGAAATTATGAAAAATAAAAAGATAATATTATCTGTTTTGCTGATGATGGTCTCAATGGCCATCGCAGCACAGACAGCCGATAAGTATGAATACGTCTTCAAGCCTCATTTCTATATTCAGGCTCAAGGCGGTGCACAATACACTTCTGGTGAAGTTCCTTTTAAGGATCTTGTTTCTCCAAACGTTCAACTTGGCATTGGTTATCAGTTCTCTAAAGTGATTGGTATGCGTTTGGCTGCTAATGCTTGGCAAAGTAAAGGTGGTTCTGAATTATATACCAACAAATATAAGTGGAAATGGAATTATGTTGCTCCTGGTATAGATTTCACATTCAATCTTACACATATTATTGGTGGATATAATCCAGAAAGAATTGTTGATGTTAATCTGTTCCTTGGTGGTGCCGCAAACATTGCTTGGAAAAACGATGAAGCAATAACAACTTCAGCTGTTTTACTGACACAAGGTTTGGTTCCTATGGAATATTTATGGGATGGTACAAAAGTTCGTTTCGTTGGTCGTGGCGGTCTGAATATCGATTTCCATATAAGCAAAGCAGTTTCTCTCGGAATTGAAGCCAATGCAAACTGCCTGAGCGATCATTATAACTCAAAGCGCGCAAAGAATGCCGACTGGTATTTCAATGCTCTCGCTGGCTTGAAGATTAATCTTGGTTCAACACATACAAAGAACAAGATTGTTCCTCCAGCACCAGAGATTAAGTATGTTGACCGCGTAGTGGAGAAAGTAGTAGAGAAAATAGTCGAAAAACCAGTTCCTGTACAGGCAGAAAAGAAATCTATCAAGGATTTGTATCATCGCGATGTATTCTTCAAGATTAATTCTACAGTAATCAGTAAAGAAGAGATGGTAAAGGTAAAGGAAGTTGCTGAGTATATGAAAGCAAATCCTTCAGCTATTGTTACAATCGTTGGTTATGCTGACAAGGGCACAGGTACTCCTGCTATCAATGCAAGATTAGCTGCTGGCCGTGCTGCTATTGTTAAGTCAACTCTGATGAAGAAATATGGTATCGATCAAGTAAGAATTGTTGTTGACAGCAAGGGCGATACTTATCAGCCATATCCAGAAGCAGAAAAGAATCGAGTTTCTGTTTGTGTAGTTGAATAATAACAAATTGTTGAATATAACTCTGCTTACACCTTATTTATATAATATAGGGTATAGGCAGAGTTTTTTTTATTATTATGAATAGAAAATTACTTTTATTATCACTATTATTTCTATCTATAGGTGCAGATTCACAAACACCGTTAATTCAAAATGGGTTTTATAGGGCTCGCAATCAGACAACTCAAAGATATATTTCTGTAGTTGACGATTATGGTTATATTGACTACCAGTCCACGAGTGCTGATCTGGGAGCCATTGTGAGTTATAATTTTGCCAATGTAGTCGATGCTCCTAATTGGAATTACGAGAAGATATTATCCAATCCTGCGACGATTGTATATACAGAATACGACTCTGGGGCAAATGGCTATAATTTATACTGTCAAGGCACGAGTACAAATTCCATTATTGCAAGCAATCTTAAATTAAGTAGTTATTTGCATAATGGTCAAGCTGCATATCAGATCTATGCATCAAAAGGAGGAATGTTAAGATATTTGAACGATGTTGTGAATTATGGAGAAAATGAAAGCTATCTTGAGGCTGGCTCATTCTGTGATTATTCACATTGGGATGTTCTTCCACTATCTACTACTGGTGACAATTATTTCGGAATGCTTCCAACATATTCGGTAGGCAATGACTACTATCTTTCATTTTATGCATCATTTCCATTCTCATTTTATTCAGATGGGATGAAAGGCTATTATGTCAACATTGTTGATAAAGACTTACATGTCGCTGTAATAGAAGAAATCGGTGCCAATAAGACCGATATTCCTGGAGGAATGCCAATGATTGTTAAGTGTTCTTCGTCCGATCCTTCTAATAACAGATTGGATATTCATACTTCAACTGCAACTCTTCCTAAGGATAACCTTTTGAAAGGAGTGTATTTTTGTAGTGTAAAGCGCCAAGCAACCAATCCACATAATGATTTTGTACTTAACAATCCAGAAACAATGCGTGTTCTCGGAGTGCTATCAGATGGAGCTATTGGGTTAAAAGTATCTGATGAAAAATACATAGCCAAGAACACCTGTTATCTTGAAGTTGAGCCTGGTACTCCAAATGAATTGTATATAGTTACACCAGAGGAGTATGAGCAACTTAAAGACATCAGTGTTGATAGTGTAATTATTAGCGATGAAGCAGTAAGCATTCCTATAGGAGGAAGTCATCAGCTCAGTGCAACCATAAAACCTGATAATGCAACAAATAAGAAAATACAGTGGTCGAGTTCTGATGAAAATGTAGCAATTGTTTCAGGTGATGGACTTGTAACAGGTAAAGCTAAAGGAACTGCGATTATCACAGCGGCGGCAGTTGATGGAAGTGGCAAATTTGCACGTTGTGCCGTATTAGTGTATTCAGAATATGCAGAAAGTATAACTCTCAACAAGAATTCTGCAGAAATGACGATTGGCGACACACTGCAGTTGTCTGCTGAAGTACTCCCTGAAACAACGGCAAATAAAGGTGTAAGTTGGATGACATCATCTTCTGATGTTGCAGAAGTAGATGAGAACGGAAGAGTCATCGCTGTAGGAGTAGGTGTCGCAAACATCACAGCAATGACAAAAGATGGTACAGCATTATCTGCAGTATGCAGCATCACAGTCAGCCCTGTCTTTGTTGAAAGTATAACAATGAGTCAAACGACTGCAAAAATAATGATAGGCGATACACTCCAGCTGACGGCAAAAGTACTGCCAGAAAATGCCACGGATAAAACTCTTACTTGGTCAACGTCAGCATCAGATGTTGCTACGGTTGATGAAACAGGAAAAGTAATTGCTGTTGGAACAGGTGTCGCAAACATTATTGCAATGACAAAAGATGGTACAGCATTGTCTGCGACGTGTGAAGTAACCGTAACATCACCAATACCACCTCAGCCAATACTATTAGGCGATGCCAATGCAGATGGCGAGATTAATGTAAATGATATTACTACGATAGCTACTTACATTCTGAAAGGTACTGCTGACTCTTGGAATTTCAAGAATGCAGATGTCAATGAGGATGGTATAATTAATGTAAATGATATTACTGGAGTTGCTGCTATTATTTTAAAGGAATAATAAAAAACGCCTCAATAAAAATATGAGCAAAAGCCTAAGTTTTTGCTCATATTTTTTTGTATAAAATCGCTCAAATCGCTTAAAAAGTGCCTTAAATCAAAAAAAAACAAAAAAAATGATTGTTGATTGAATATTTTTTATTAATTTTGAAGCCTAATAAGAAAATTTGTATTTAAGCATAAATTATGGACGAAAATTTAACATTTGAACAAGACAGAATTATCAAAATCAATATTGAGGAAGAGATGAAGTCCAGCTATATTGACTATTCAATGTCAGTAATAGTTGCCCGTGCTCTTCCTGATGTTCGTGATGGCTTCAAGCCTGTGCAACGCCGTATTCTTTACGGTATGATGGGATTAGGAAATACAAGTGACAAACCATACAAAAAGTCCGCACGTGTTGTTGGAGATGTATTAGGTAAATACCACCCTCATGGTGACAGCTCAGTGTACTTGGCATTGGTTCGCATGGGACAGGACTGGAATATGCGTTACAAACTCATTGATGGTCAGGGAAACTTTGGTTCGGTTGACGGCGATTCACCTGCAGCTATGCGTTATACAGAGTGCCGCTTGTCACGAATTGGTGAACACATGATGGACGATTTGGAGAAAGAAACAGTTGACATGACGAATAATTTCGATGATACACTTATCGAGCCTACCGTCATGCCGTCAAAAGTTCCTAATCTCCTTGTCAATGGTGGTACAGGTATTGCAGTAGGTATGGCTACGAATATTCCAACGCATAATTTGGGCGAAGTCATTGATGGTTGTGTAGCTTACATTGACAATCCAGACATCGAATTAGATGAGCTGATGCAATACATCAAGGCTCCAGACTTTCCTACTGGTGCGATTATTACTGGTCTGCAAGGTGTACGTGAAGCCTACGAGACAGGTCGTGGACGAATAATGATGCGTGCCAAGGCTGAAATAGAGAGCGATGAGAATCATGACAAGATAGTTATTACAGAAATTCCATATGGCGTAAATAAAGCGCAACTAATTGAATACATCGCTCAGCTTGTAAACGAGAAGAAACTTGATGGAATCAGCAATGCTAACGATGAGTCCGACCGTCATGGCATGCGAATTGTTGTCGATGTCCGTAGGGATGCAAATACTCGTGTCGTATTGAATAAGTTGTTCAAAATGACAGCTTTGCAGAGCTCATTCCCTGTAAACAACATTGCGTTGGTAAAAGGACGTCCAAAGCTTCTGTCATTAAAGGAATGTATAGCATGTTTTGTTGAACATCGCCATGAAGTTACTATCCGTCGTACAAAATACGACCTTCGCAAGGCACATGAAAGAGCACACATTTTAGAAGGACTTATCATTGCAAGCGACAATATCGACGAAGTAGTGCAGATAATTAAGTCTTCTAAAAATCCACAACTTGCTCAGGAAGCATTGATGAATCGTTTTGCATTAGATGAAATTCAAGCTAAGGCAATAGTAGATATGCGCTTGTCACAACTGACAGGTCTGATGCAGGACAAGTTGCATGCAGAATATGAGGAATTACTGCGTAAGATTGACTACTACAATCAAATCCTTACAGATGATGAACTTTGCAAGAAAGTAATGAAGGATGAATTGTTGGAAGTTAAGGAAAAATACGGTGATGAGCGTAAAACAGAAATTCGTCCTTCCGAGGAAGAATTTAGCGCAGAAGATTTCTATCCAGATGATCCAGTAGTTATTACAGTAAGTCATCTCGGCTACATCAAGCGTACACCACTTGTTGAATTCCGTGAACAGGCACGCGGTGGAGTAGGAAGCAAGGGTGCTGCTACCCGCGATCAGGACTTTACAGAATACATTCATTTTGCCCGTATGCATCAGATGCTTCTGTTCTTCACCCAGAAAGGACGTTGCTACTGGAAGAAGTGTTACGACATCCCTGAAGGAGCCAAGAACTCAAAGGGACGTGCAATCCAGAATCTCCTGCAAATAGATGCTGACGATAAGGTTCATGCAATATTGCCAATACGTAAAAATGCGACACAGGAATTTCTTAATAACCATTATGTGATGTTCTGCACAAAGAATGGTACTATAAAGAAAACATGTCTTGAAGCATATTCTCGTCCACGCGCAGATGGTGTTAGGGCAATAAATATTCTTGAAGGCGACCGTGTAGTTGATGTTCGTCTGACAAACGGCAATAACGAAATCATAATAGCCAACCGTAGCGGTCGTGCCGTACATTTCAACGAATCTCAAGTCCGTGTCATGGGACGTATTTCAACAGGTGTTAGAGGAATGCGACTCACTGAACCAGATGATGAAGTTGTCGGCATGATTGTCATCAATGACAAAGAGCAGGAAACTGTGATGGTGGTAAGTGAGAATGGTTACGGAAAACGCTCCGGCGTTGACAGCTATCGCATCACGTCAAGAGGTACAATGGGTGTCAAGACGCTGAATATCACAGAAAAAACAGGTAAGGTTGTTGCTTTGAAGTCGGTAACCGAAAATGAAGACCTCATGATTATCAACAAGAGCGGAATAGTAATCCGTATGGCAGTTACCGATGCTCGCATTATGGGACGTGCAACTCAGGGTGTCCGTCTTATCAATCTTGATAAGAACGATGATACGATAGCAAGTGTATGCACCGTAATCACTTCCGAACTGGAAGCAATAATAGAGGAAGAAAACAGAAAAGAACTTGAAGAAAAAGAAGATGCTCTTGGAGTTGGAATCGTAACTCAGAAACCTGAAGAAGAAATAAACCAACAAATTGAAATTGAGGAATCAGATGATTCTGGTATTAATGAAGATTATATAGAAACACCTATCTCATAAAATAGTTATTAACTTAGAATAAAAAACCTTTTAAATTAAATCAAAATGAAGAAATTAGCAATTTTAGCACTCGCTATGATGGTATCAGGTAGTGCATTAGCTCAAGACAAAGTATGGAAAAAAGCCCTTTCAATGGGTGAAGGCGGAAAAACTGCGGAAGCTTTGGAAATGATAATGCCTGCACTTGAAAGCGCTGAAACAAAAGACAAGGCTGGTGCATATAATGCATTGGCAAGAATCTATTACAAACAGTTTCTCGTTCAAGCTACTATTCAAACTGAGAATGTAGCCAATAAGCAGATGGGTAAGGAAGAAAAGCCTGTTGATTTGGACAAGATGCATCATGGAATTTATGAAGCTTTTAAGGCTTTCATGAAATCAGATGAGTTCGACATGCAACCAGATGAAAAAGGAAGGGTTAAGCCTAAATATCGCATTGAGGTAAGCAAGACTTACTACAGCCAACGCCCTCAACTCATCAATGCAGGTCAGTATTATTATCAGAACAAGGATAATGAAAACGCAAAAAAGATGTGGGGACTCTATTTAGATACAAAGAGTGCTCCTCTTTTTGCTGACCATACAGAAGCAGACCAATATGCAGGGCAGATAGCATACTATGTATGTTTCCTCTCATATCAGACCAAGGATTTTGATACATACAAAAAGTATATTAGTATAGGTTTGGCAGATCCTGAGCAAGCATCCGCTTGTGAGGAAATTAGTATTGCAATGCTGCAAAATCGCTATGCTGATACGAAAGCAGCAGAAGACTCATTGGCATTTCTCAATGCAGCTATTGCAGCTCATCAGAAGTACCCTGACGTACAACGCTATTTCGATGTAATAGCTCGTTGCTATGCTACAAAACCAGACGTATTGGTTAAATTCATGGATGAAGAAATTGCAAAAAATCCAAATGTTGTTCTTCCTTACCTTTACAAGGGCGAAATAGCAATGAACAATCAGAAGTGGGATGAGGCTATTGAGTATTATAAGAAAGCCGCTGCAAACGACGCCAACAACATCGTAGCAAATTATAACCTTGGTGTATGCTATTATAATAAGGCTAACACCCTGAAAGATGAACTCGCCGACAAGAAGACAGGTAAGCTCACTGATGCAAATGCTGAAAAGGTTAAAAATGGTTTGACAGAAGCCTTGACTTATTTGGAGAAAACACGTCAGCTCGACCCTGAGCAGGAAACATGCCGTTGGGCTTACATACTTGCAAACGCATATTATGTACGTGGTGAACAGGCAAAATACGAGGAAGTATCAAAGCTGATTAAACACTAATTCTTTTAGCATACAAACTAAAAAAAGGGTGCAATTGCACCCTTTTTTAGTTTCTGGTTCGCCCAGCACGAACGTATTCTAACGGGTGCAAGTCCCCAAGCCGCCCTAACAGTGGGAAGGCTACAGCCGAAAGCAAGGGTGTCTATCGCGAGGTGGAATCTGAAGGAAGCCGTAGGCAAACATCTGACCCGACGT
>JAZLKO010000011.1:0-18160 GCA_045597685.1 Prevotella sp. | reverse complement strand
TTTTTCGTTTCCCCCAAAACAAGCCTTGCAAAGCAGTTTGGGGGATTTTTCATTATTTTATGCAAAGATACAAAAACTTTATGACAATGGCAATCAAATCGTTAGGTTTATTTCGCTTAATTTGCGACAATCCCTATATAGAGTGCAAATACCGTTAATTACTGCACGTCCATTCTATTTTTTTACCATGAAAATCTGATTCCTATAGGCAAATCAAATGAGAATGGTTGATCCTGCCACAAAATCGGATGTTCAGACTTATCCATAATGTGATAATTCAAGGATGGTTGAATGAACAAGGTTGTTGTTGGAGATATTTTGTACTCAAATCCAATACCTGCATCAATAGAAAACGATACAGGATAGTGCAACTTTGAGTGTTCACCTATTATCTTGCTGTCTATTGAAGAGGCTACTGGTACATCAAAACTCATTCCTGTAAGCGTGTACACATTAGTCTTCTTCCATTGCAAGAAATGATATTTTACAGCAATAGGAATGCTAATATAATGAGCCTTTACATTTTTGATATAAGACCAGTCACCTATGGTTTTAGTAATATCCGAACGGAGCAGACTATATTGTACACCCATTTCCATTCCCCATTTTGGAGAAAGTTCCTTAGAAATGCGTACTCCGAAAGTTAATGGTATTAAGTGATGCACTGATGTCGTTTCTTCTTTCGTACTGCCACTATGACCTCCATTTGGGTCTGGATCTGCCATCGGACTATTCCCATTATCAATATTATTACTATTAGAGCCAATACCTAAAGCATTGGTAGAAATATTCACCCCCCATTTCTTTCTATGTGGATGCGAAATAGCTTTGATTTCCTTTTCTGCATATAACTTGGGGGCTACCAACTCTTTGAGTGGTGTGTTTATAGTTGTATCGCTATGCTGTTCGGAAGAATCAGCAGTCTCATGTTGTATTATAATACTTTCCTGACAATCACTTGCAATGAGCATTGAATCTGCTGCATTCATAGAAACATCATTGTTTACCTTTGTCAGAGCATGTATTATGTCAGATTTTACAAATTCAATCTTCTTCTCTTGTTTTTCTTCTTTCACTGGCTGTTGACTCTTGTCATTTTTCACAATCTTTTTTGTCGGCACATCTATTTGTGTCTCTTTGTTTATGAAATAATGATATGAAATGCCGATAACAAACAACAGCATTACTAATAGTCCTGCTTTCTTTCGGTGTTCAGTTATAAGCAGACGAAGTTTTTCTTTTGCACGTGCCAATTGTGAGGCAGAAGATTTCGGGGAGATGCCCAGCATATCAGCAATCTCTTGATGTGACTTACCTTCAAGCACAGCCAATCTGAATACAGTCTGATATCCATTAGGCAACTGTTCGATAAGAACTATGAGCTCGTCATACGAGAGGGAGCTGTCAAATTCATCTTCAACATTCTCTTCTTGTTCTTCAAGTATGTCTTCAAACTTTATCTGCGACAGCGTATGGATAGCAAGATTCTTCATTATAGTTGCCATCCAATAATCCAAACTTTCAGGCTTACGCAGTGATTGTATTTGCGAAAAAATTATTAGAAAACCATCATGTAAAACATCTTGCGCCATATCATAATCTGCCACATACTGACGAATGATTTTTAGCATCTTACGTCGGTATGTAGTGTATAATAGGGCTTGTGCCTCCCTGTTACCAGCTTGACATGCGGTTACTAATCGCTTCTTATCCATGACAGTGTTTTGTGACATCACTTATAAGAGAGAAAAATCACATAATTACTGCATGGTTTTCTTTATTTTGCCAAAAAAAATCGCAATCTACTGCTTTGCGCGGTTCAGCACTTGTGTCATGCAATGAGCGGCTCCATATCCACCGATGAGATTGTCTAACGGAACCCACTCTACCTTTACACCATATTTCTTGTATTCTGCCTCAAGTTCATTGCTTTGTCCTGCCACCGACATTATGTGGCGAGCATCAATCGTAAGGAAGTTGTTGGCATAATGGTCTGCATCCTCTTTGCTGATGCGGATGATTTTCACGCCTCTTGCCTCCAGAAATTCACGGAATCCTTTTCCAGAATAAGCCTGATCCAGGTGATAGTCTTTCGTTCCTGTCTCGCGAACATAC
Organism: Prevotella sp.; assembly: GCA_045597685.1. Classification (GTDB taxonomy): domain Bacteria; phylum Bacteroidota; class Bacteroidia; order Bacteroidales; family Bacteroidaceae; genus Prevotella. The sequence continues at coordinate 16,045 of JAZLKO010000011.1, read as the reverse complement.
ATATCCATTGTCAGATAGTTGATGTCAGTACTGTTCTTTGCATCGTAGCGATTGAAGCACATGGTACACAAGTCCTTGTCAATCACGTTGAAATACGTGTCAAGATGCATTTGATACTGGTCTTTCCAATGTTCGCGCACCACAATCACGGTGTCGTGCCCGAAATAATCATTTTCCAATAGTTCATCGATGGCATTCTGGTTAGTTCTCAGTCCTTGTCCGATGAGGCTGATTGTTCCGAATGGGATATAGTCTCCACCTTCGAGGTAGCTGTTTTCTCCTTTGATGCGATAAACGGCTTTTTCTCCGAGTTGTTCGTAGCAAGCCTCGATGATGTCAACCTCAGGGAACCGCTGGATAGAGTTCATGCGGCACATTATGTGTCCCTTCGGAGTAGTGATGCTTTGGTCTCTAAGGAAATACATATTCATCAATGGCTCGTGAATATATTCCGCTGTATATCCAGTGTTTATTCCTGATTCTTTTAAAACTACGGTTGGTCTGTTGATTATTACTCGCAACAAGTCAGAATTGCTCATTGAAGCCAGTACTTCCTGTCTGTATTTCTCTGACTCTTCAGGACTTATCTTTAGGTTGCTCGTATCGTATGTAAGTGATTTGGAAGCAAGAGCAACAAGTTTTTCGTGAGGCATCGAAAGCAACGTGTTCTGCACGGTATGGACAGTGCATCCTTCTGCTTCAAGCATTAAGATGTAGTTCCTGTGCTCTTCAGCAGCTTTATCAATGTCGAAATATTTTTCATACAATCCTGCTGCAGGATGGATGATTCCATCAAACAGTTCATTATCGGGCGTGTACATAAGAATTGCCCCAGCCTTATGGTATTCAGCTTGAGGGTATTCATATACAAGTTGCTTTTTTGATTCATCATTATCGTCTGTTGAGCATCCACAAACAAGTGAAACTGCAAACGCAAGTAGAATAATAGTTTTAAAATAGAATTTCATACTGGTATAGGTTTAAAAAAGTTTTCTTTGAACGAATAAAGTGGCAAGTCGTGCTACAACTGACGAAGCAGCAGAGTCTGTCAGGAACATCTATTCCGTTGCAAAGATAATAAAAAGGTTAGAGGTGAGAGCTTAGAGCTTAGAGGTTTTAAGTTTTTTTAGTGTTTGCGGTTTCAAAACCTCAAATTATACCCCAAGCCGATGATATGACTTGCTTCGTTGTCGGCAAACGTGTGCCAGAGATAGTACACATCAAGCGACGAATGACTGCTGAACTTTATGTCGGTACCGATGTAATGGCGTGTCTTCTGCCATTTTTTGTCGGTAAAGATTTCAAACGCCAAATATGGCTGGAATATCGAATTAGGTATGGCATACGAAGCCGTGAACTTGCTTCGCAGTGTGTGTGCAGCCTTCTTGTCATCGGGAGTGTATGCATACTGCCAACGCTCCTTGATTGACATGCTCATGTTGCCTTGGCGCAGTGTGCCAGTGATGCCCAATAGCGAGCGATGAGTTGTCGTTGTGGTGGTGCGCAGAAAGTCGTAGGACAGGTCTGCCTTCAGCCATGAAGTGAAATTATAGCCTATAGTTGGGCGCACGAACCATGCGGAGATGTCCTTCAAGTTGTTTTTTGTGCGATGTTCTATGCGTATTGCCGAATAGACCTCGTTGCTGAATTTATGGTTTAGTTGTATGTCAATCCATGACCCAAAGTCATCGGCACGAGCTGTCACATTAGTAACAACCAGAAGTGTGAGGAATAAAAATAGTTTCATTGCTGGTTACGTTTTTTTTCAGCAGGGATTGTGATTGCCATGAATGCTATCGCAACAAAGCAACCAAGAATAACGATTATGAAGTTGACGTTCCATCCGAGGTTTTCAACCACAAAGCCTAATGCAGTATTGGCAAGAACGGCAGTTCCGAGCAGATAAGTGCAGAAACCTATCAATCCTACGGCTGCACCAGCAGCATTCTTTGGCACGAGGTCCATTGCCTGAACGGCAAGCAGCATGATAGGACCATATATGAAGAAGCCGATGCAGATGAGGAAAGTGATGGCAAGAACGGGTGTGTTGCCGTATTGCCAATAAAGTAAGACAAAAAGTGCAGCAAAGACTGTATAGATGATATTGAGCCATGCACGTCGGCCTTGGAAGAGTTTATCGCTCAACCATCCGCACAACAAAGTACCAGGAATGGCTGCGAACTCGTATGCAAAGTATGCCCATCCAGCATTCTTTATGTCAAATCTGTGAGCTTCAGTCAAGTATGTCGGAGCCCAGTCAAGGCATCCGTAGCGCACCATAAAGATGAATGCATCGGCAAGACATACAGCCCAAAGAAACTTATTCGGGAGGATGTACTTTGTCAATATCTCTTTCACGCTCAATCTTTCCTCGCTCTTGACGGAATAATCCCTTGGATAATCATTTTTAAACTGCTCAATGGAACAAAGTCCCTGACTCTGCGGAGTGTCGCGTACAAGGCAGTATGCCATAATAGCTATGAGGATTGCCACGGCAGAAGGGAAGGCAAACGTTCCAATGAGGAAATATGAATCCGCATTATTGCCGTAGAACCAACTACCGAACCATAGCGCTCCATAAACCGCCATAGGTCCTACCAAGGCTCCACCAATGTTGTGAGAACAGTTCCATAAGCTCGACATTGTGCCTCGTTCCTTTATGCAGAACCAATGGGTGATGATGCGTGAACACGGAGGATAGCCCATTCCGTTGAACCAACCCACAAGAAAGTTGAGCACACACATAATCAGAATGGCAAGCGTATGATTGCTTTCACCGAAATATGCAATGGGAACAATCATGAAACACATGCTCACTGCTGCACAGACCAATCCAAGTGGGAGGAATGCTTGTGCATTGGAACGGTCGCTGACAGGTCCCATAATCAATCGCGAAAAAGCGTATGCAAGCGCATTCATAGAGAGAACAATACCCAATTCGCTCTTGACGAAGCCAAACTGTTCCATGAATGGCATTGCCATTGAGAAGTTCTTTCGCACGAGATAAAATCCAGCGTATGCAATGAAAGCACCAGTAAACACTTGCCAACGCAGTGCATTATAGCGCTTTGAATCGCTTGACAGTTCTTGCTTAAAAGTAGGAGGAGTAAGAAAATTTTTCATTGTATTGTCTGTCAAAATTATTGTTCCACCTTAATCTTCCCCTCTTTGTGCAGTTTCATCAACACATAGCCTTCAAACATGTCAAGGTCCTCCTTAGTGGTAATCTTGATATTGCTTTGGTCGCCATAGCTCAAATGAAGAGTTCTACCCATAAGATACATCAGCGATGTGGTGTGAGGTTCAACCTTACTGAGCAAGTTCTTGTCGATTGCTTCTTCGTAAAGTTGTTGGATATAATTAAACTTAAAGCATTGCGGACAGGCTATTTGGACATATTTGTCGCGATCAACCCAACTGCGGCTCATGCCATTGCCATCATAACTGCCCATCAGTTGAAAACATGGAGTGGCACTTACTGCATTGCCCTTCTCATGACTGACACGAATGGCATCAGAAATAATCTCAGCCGACGTAAAAGGGGCTGCACCATAATGTATCATCACGACATCCCTGCCGTTTATCTCGCCGTCAAGGTTCTGCACCCCATTATAGACACTGTCCTGAAAAGTAGCACCACCAAGGCAAATCCATTTCACCTTATTGTAATTATATTTGTTGACCATCTCTTTCAGATAATCAACATGCGATTTGACGCAGACCACTTCTATTCCGTCTATCTCGGGGTGATTCTGATAAGCTTCTATTGTATATGCAAGGACAGGTTTGCCAAGAATCTCTACAAACTGTTTAGGTCTGTCAGCACCAACGCGACTTCCTACACCGCCAGCAAGAATGATGGCATAGTTCTTGGGCGCGTCGTCTTCTTTTGCTTTCACACGATTCAAACCTGCTTTTGCATTAGGGTCTATGGTAATGTCCATGCCAAGCACTTCATTTATGGCAATTATGTTCGTGGCAGAAATGCCTACCCTACCCGATAGCCAACGGCTGACAACAGCCTCGTTCTGATTCAGCATTTCGGCGAATTGTCTTTGAGAAATGTTTTTCTCGCTCAATGCAGCCTTAATATTGGTAATAACCAAATCTTTACTTTTCATAACTTAACACAATCGGATTCGTTTCAAGGCGCAAAGTTACATCAAATTTGACAAATACATCAAATATGATACCATAAAATGCAAAAAGTGTCAAGTTATTTGCGTTAGATGACTTGTTTTAGCCAAAACTTAACAATTTGATAAGGAAATTTCACCCATTGTTTCCATGAAAGTGACACATGTTTCCGCAAATCCTTCAGTTCAGTTTCCTTGATTTCAATATCATCAAAGTCAAAAGTTGCAGCAGAATCTATTGGCTGATGTATATATTTTGCTGTTCTCAGTCTATCACAATGTTCACCACTCCCATCATTTCCCCAATTACGGACTTTGCTGACAACAGGAAATACGGAATAGCAATTATGTAAAATATTGTATGCAGTAGAAAAAGTATCACCGTATAAATCTCCTTTGTTCATCATACGAAAAAGCGTATAAAGTATTCTCGGCTCTACATTAAATATTCTCCAGCAATTTGTAATAGAATGCAATATATGTTTTACTTCCTCACGTGTTTTATTCAATTCCTTTGCTTTCCATATCCCTACACCCCAAGCTGAATAAGCATAGGAAACATAGATATTTTTATCACTTTCTAAATGATCGACAGGTGGAGTATAAGCACAAATCGCATTTATAGTGGGAGTATCAGCATATTTCACGAGCCCCTTGTTCATATAATCCAAAAAATTCGGTGAAAATTCATTGTCGTCTTCGCTTAAAATATATCGATCATACCCTAAAGAATAACAATAATCCTTCATTTCAATACAATTTCTCTTTGAGCCATAGTTAGTTTTTCTTTCATGTATAACAACCTTCTTGAAGCCATCTATCATCGTTAAGTATTCTTTTATTTTGTTATATCCATCCCAATGTGAAGGCTTAGCAGGATAATCCAGTGCAATAAAAAGTTCGGTTTCTTTAGCATGTGTACATCGTGACAAAGATTCAACACAACGCCTAAAATGAGCATACCTGCATAGTGTTGGTATTATTACTGGGGCATATTTTTCCATATTCAAATAATATTAGTAGACATACTGGGTGACATTGTCCACCACCGACCAGCAACGTCTTTTACTATTTTATCTTTTAAACTTTCTTGTGACATTATTCTCGATTCCTTTTTCTATTTTTTTACAAACAACTGATCAATGTCGTCATCAGTAGCAAATTCTTACCATTCAAGTCCCAAAATCTCCTTCTTTGCCACAACATTTTGTTCCACATCAATTCCCAACCCATATTTCAACAATTGTCAATCATACTTTTCAACAAGGGCATGTAGACACCCAAGATATGTCTCGTGACAGACAACTTCGATACCATCCACTTCCGGATTCTGCTGGAAAATCTCCAACGTGTAAACCAAAATCAACTTGCATTGAATCTCAACAAATTGTTTCGGGATGTTAGCTTCTACTCGACTTCCGACACCATCAGCAAAATGATTGTGTAGTTCATCTGCTTCTATATAACCAAATCATTATTATTGAGTTTATCTTGTTCTCTTAATTCACACAACAGCTCTTTGTATGGAATATCAGGATTCAGTAATGTTGTTGAATGCCATACGCCTCTTTTCTCCAAAGAGGGGAATTGCATATAATCTCCATATGTAATCTTCAGTATTTCATCATAATTCCGTGGAATTTTGAACATTCGACCATACATTTCTTTATCAATAGTGTCCAAAATATCCTTCCACTCATATATCATTTTTTTTACAGGATATACAGTTGTTGAAAGGTTTACGCAATAATCCGATTCTGTATTATTGTAATTTGTCATGACCGCTAACATTTCATTCAACACAATCTGCGGATCCCGTTTTGGGAAACTATCAATTCTATCCATATCGCTTTTCGTTGGATACCTTAATGAACGCCTCATATTTGCAGAGTTTTCTAGAGCAAGTTTTTTTACTGTTTCAAAATCATCCTCAGACGTAGAAAGATTACAATTATCAAGAACAAAAATATCCAGCCCAAGACCTTGGTTGAATTTTTCATAGATAAAAGGAAGACTAATTCCTGATGTATTTGAATTCCTCAACTTTGCAAAAGAGAAATAATAACCATTATCTTCGCCTGGAATCTGCAAAAAGTACGGGGCTGATAATTCAAAAGGAGCAACCATGAGAAATCTTTCATAATCATCTCTTGGCATACAAACATCTAAATCATCATCCCATGGGATAAAGCCATCATGTCTAATTACGCCTAATAGTGCGCCATAAGATAGAACGTAATTCAAATTATGTTTCCTACATATAGAATCAAACTGGACTAATAGGTCATAAATGACGCCCCAGATACGTTTCATTTTAGATGACACAAAATAGTCACATATGGTTTCTTCACAAAAAAAAGAATAAGGCAAAATACCCGTATTTACAAGCCTTTCTACTTCCAACATTTGATTCATATTTTTTTTGACTTTAATATCTTTAATATTTCCTCATAACATGTCATCTCCACAATTTCTTCGGGTTCAAGCGACACATCAAACTCGGTTTCGAGTTCGACTACAAGGTTGAGCTGACCCATCGAGTCCCACTTTTCGCAGGTTTTCTGGGAGCAGGTGTTATCTACTGTATCAAGTTCAAAGGTGTTCTTCAGAACATCCAATACTCTTTCTTCAAGTGTCATATTACTTCAAATTTATGTGATAATACTTTTCTATTTCGAGGTCGGCATCTGCCAACTTCAGTTCATATTCTTTCGTTCCGTCTTCGGCCTCAGCCACGCAGGCGAATCCGACTTTCTCCCAGAACTCCTTGACCTGTGCGTTCTTGGCAGTAGGAATGTATTTGGCTTTCAAAACGGAAATGCCGGCCTCTTTGAGCAGAGCGAAAACTTTCTTCACAAAGGCAATCTCAATGCCCTTGCCAAGGATTCGGCAACTCAAAAGGAAGGTATCAACCTCCCCCGAAGGAGTCACCATAATGCATCCTGTAATGCCATTATCCCCAAACTTGTCAGCCACACTGATGCACCAAATCTTCCAACCATTTTCCACAAAGCCACGAACATCGGCATCGGTATAGCGATGGGTGGTAAGGTTGAACTGGTTGGTCTTCTGGGTCATCTGGGCGATACGCTGGATATTGAACTCATTGGCAGCCTCAACGCCTATCTGAATGTCCAGCGATTCAAGGAAGGCACTGAAATCGGTGAACGAGTGCTGAGCCTGAGCTCTGGCGGCATTGGCCTTGTACTGCTCGGTCTTCTTCTTGTCCTCATCGGTGATGGAATATACATTGAAGTAGTCCTCCACCAACTGCTTGAAGAATACAGGCAGTTCGTAAGGTTGTGCCGGAAAGTCGGGAACAGCAACCATAGGAAGCAGTTGCTTGATGAGCTCTCTTTCTGTAGGATTGTCATCCACAAAGACGAAACTGTCAAGCCCGATATTCAACTCGTCTGCCAACTCCTTGATGTTGGTGGCCTTGTCTGTCCAGTTGATGCGATATGCGGCAAACTGCTCTTTCTTCAAAAGAATGAACGGATTCTTCTCCCAAGCATCCAGCACATCCTGCTCGTTGTTCTTGGAGCAGACGGTCAGAATCACTCCTTGGCGCGAAAGTTCCAGAAGTGCTTCCTGAAAATAGAGAAATGCCTTTCCGGGATAATCGCCACCAATCTTGATGCCGTTGATACCTTCCTCACCAAGCACTCCACCCCAGAGGGTGTTGTCCAAATCCAGCACCAGACATTTCTTGCGCTTCAAAGCCACAGACGAGAGCTTCTTCTCCCACCAAGCGGCAAAGTCGCGAGAGAGTTTCGGGTTCATACCCATCTGGCTGATGAAATAGAACTTCCAGTCGAAGAGTTCGGCAGCCGCATATTTGCGCGTGAACTCTGTGATGTCAATCACCTTCACGTTCGAATGCTGACGCTCTATGTCGAAAAGCACAAGATTGTAATTGGCTATTGCCGACTGAAGGCTGTAGTCATCCTCCGTAAACGGAACAGCATAGAGGCTGTCCATCGTAAGGGTGATGACCGTCTTCTTGTTGTCAATCTGGCTCAGTACGAAAGAGAGCTTCTGGGCATAGCCGCTAATTTCCTCCGCAAGTACTTTCTGGTCATACTTGATTGGCACCTGATAGTACCACACATACCCTTCGGAATCCGATGGGATAAAGGAGATGTCATCGTATCCCGAGAACTGATACTCCTTCGGGAAAAAGCGTTCGATGGTATTGTTTCTGAAAACGAAGTAGTTCATTGCTTTGATTTAATTAAAGAATCTTTAATTCGACCAAGAATACGTTTTATTTCATAATCTCCATTTCCCTTGGATGATAAATACTCTTCTCTCAAAATAGAAAACATAGCTTTATCATAATATTTGCCATTCTTATAACAAATTTGGCGTAGTACTCCATCTAAATGAAAGTTCATTACAGCATTCATAGTCATAGATGATGAATTTTTACATAAACAAGAATCCCCAAATCTGTAAAAGCCAAGTTTATCAAACACATAGGATAGAATATAAAGATAACTTTCAATCCAAGCAAAACCATTCCTGTAAGACTTGTCCCCAATTACGATTCCATGAAACATTGCAGTTTTACTATAATGGTTAATTTCGGAAATACTCACCCATCCGACAATTCGTTGTTCTTCATTATTTGTAGCAATAGCCCAAAATTTGAAAGTATCATGCTCCCCCATGCAGCCATGTACCCATTTGACGGCATCTTCGTATGAAAAAGGCTTGAACTGCCCAACTATCATAGAGTTAAGCTTTTCATCATTTTTGCACTTATATATGAAATCTATGTCGCGCTCTTCAAAATCGCGAAATGTTACAGTTTTCTCCATTATCTCAATATTAGGGTTATTATTCTTTCCATATCCTTTTCCCCATATCTCTAATCACAAGGCAGAGGGAGTATATATTTAGCAATTTACAAAACACATTTGGCTCGTAGCAAACAGCGAAATGTCTTATTAATGAGTTATTAATTCTTGTACCCATGCCGCGAAACGAGGACACTGAGCAAGAATCTTGTCAATACCGATTTCTAACGCAAAGATGTTACCATCCAATATCTTCTGATAATCTGGTGATATGTCAAGAAGTCGTTTCGAAGGCGCTCCTTCAGGTGATGTATTGATGTATTCTGGATTATCAAAGGCTGCGATTATCTCGTCCACCTTTTGACACTTTTCCGTGGTCCAATATTTTTTTACACCAGAATCGGACGAAAACAATAGAGCCTCAAACTCATGCATTTGAATATAAGGAACGAAACGCCTGTCTGCGATATCCTTTTCTATCTCAGCTTCCATCATAGCTACCTGACGAAAATGATCTGGTTCTTTCACCCACACATTATAGCCTGGCATGTGCTTCTGTGGGATACGGAAATAATCCACAAACATAGACACAACCAAATCTGGATTACCGGATGATAAAGCACGATTGACATCGTTTTTGAGATGATAATAATTTGTAAAACCACCGCGTCCAGTTGCACTGGTGCGAATGCATATCGGGGTTACCAGCATTATTCCATGGGCATGCAGATATGGAGCTAAAATAGAAGAGATGAACTCCTGCTCGGTTTGTCCTTCAACAATAATCTCAATGCGTTTCATGGCTGTCCTCCTATAATATTTTTCTCCCAAATAGTGCCAATATTATACTCTTCAAGCCAAACGGACAACTGCTCTAGATCCAAATGCAGGAACACCGTCTGGTTATCTCTACGTTCGGAAACCAAGATGTCCTGCGGATCGAAACAATTGACTAAATTGACAGACTGTGTTGCTACAATAACCTGAGTGCCAGTAACAGCAGCTTTCTTGATAAGTGCAGACAATTTCGTAATAGCAGAAGGATGGAGCCCCAATTCCGGTTCATCAATAATGATGGTTTGAGGCTTTTCTGGTTGTAACAGGAGCGTGGCAAGAGCAATAAAGCGCAATGTTCCATCTGAGAAATTAGCGGCATCCAGATATATGTCCGAGTCCTTCTCTTCCCACACCAAACGTATCTGATCAGGATTGAGCTCACTCGGTTGCAACTTAAACTGCTTGAAATAAGGTGCAATACTACGAACAACAGCCTCAATCATGGCAAAGTTTGCCGGCGCATTCTGCTGCAGTTTATACAAAAAGGCAGGCAGGTTGCTGGCATCATGGCGAAGCATCTGATTATCCTCTATGTGACAAGCACGGCGCATCGGCGATGTCACACTGGTGTCATGGAAATGATATACAGTAAAACTCTGCAGGAACTTTCGCACATAACCAGCACGCCACTGAATTTTATCTTGTATTTCAGATTCGGAAACAGCATTATCCCACAAAGTACGATTCCAACTACCATAAGAAGAATGAGCATTACCACAGTTATTGAAATAATCTCCAGAATACTCAATATAGAGTTTATCCCCCGCCGTCGGCTTTAGAGAGAAGAAAAAGGCATTGGTATCATCAAAGTTAAATAAACCATATACAGAATTGGAATGAGTAACTCCATTATACAGCATACGATTTGCTCCATCATGCGCCATGACGTAATTGCCCAATTGCTTTGCATACAACTGATTCAACAACTCGAAAAAAGAAACAAAGTTACTCTTTCCCACACCGTTACACCCAATCAAGATATTAATGGGTCTCAACTCTAGAACCATATCACGAATGGATTTATAATTTCTGATTTGTATCTGTTTTATCATACATAGATGAATTTTGGCGACAAAATAGCCCCTATTTTTGAATTATTTCCAATATTCTTTCCATATCCTCTTCCCCATACCTCTGGTCACAAGGCAGTGGAAGTATGTATTTTGCTAATTTATATTCTATATAGTTTTCATTGCACCACTCAAATACATTTGGCCAGTAGCGTGCAACAAAGACTTTATTGTCAATTAACTTACTTTGCAAATCAGCATTACCACCCATAAACGGATAAACCATTGGGCAAACGAAGGTATCGAGTTCTGGGAGCACAAGTTGATTGAGACTACAAAGAGAATGATGAAGATATTCAAAATTTGCCCTTCTTCTTGAAATCACCTTCTCATAGTCTATATGAGTGAGGATATCTTCTGTCTGAGGAGCCATTCTACGGATTGGCAGATTATCCAGTTTACATTCATTCTGCTGATAGTCCTTGAATCCGGCCTCTGCACCTTGCTCTTTCCGAATTAGAAGATGAGAATCATGTTCGGAAGCATTATCAACCGGATAATTAAGTGCACTTGAATAGTCAACACCTACTGCAAAGCCGCCATCTGCAACGCCAACAAATTTCCTAGCACTATATATAGTCTTTATGCCAGGGATAACAGGAGCAAAAAGAGCTTGTGCATTATCTACTATCAGGCGGTCTCTATACTTCTGAGCCAGTTTTGCAATATAGGCATCTTTAATTCCGAAATAATTATTGGTAATCAAGTATTTACCTTCTTTGAGGTTTATCTCTTCGGCTATCTCAAACTTACTATTGATGTGGTAGAACGAGAATCCTACATCTGACAATCGCTTAAATGGTTGGACAACAGCCTCACAAGTGTAGAGCGGTAGATAAATGTGCTTTGCATCAGGCAAGCTTCGGATAATATATTCCAGCGCATTGCGTGACGTATTAAGGCGAACTCCAACCACGGGATAGTTGCCTTCAACTTCACGATCTGCCAACTCGAAATATCCGCCTATTGCTTTCATCTTGTCACAACTTTCAGCCATTGGCTCTGGTTAGTAATCGCCTTCTCAAGTTCCTCAACACTCTCGAATCTCAACACCAACGTCCCTATCGCATCGTTTGCTGCCTCAAAGCCGTGAACTTTATCCCCAGGCTTTACCCAAAGGTCTTCTTCCACAACCTCGGCAGGAAGAGAAGGCTCTATCTGCAATCCTGCAAATTCTCCGTCTTTGTCAGCGTGAAGTATTACCTCTGCCCAATGACCGTTGTATCCTTCGACAGGCTCAGGAACCGTATGCTCGATTGGCTCAGGCTCATCACCCACCATTGCACGGGTGATAGCGGTTATCATATCCACACCTGTTGCATATCTGAGCATTTCACAAAGACGGTTGCCGCCACCACGAGGGGTGAGCTCCATAATGTACGGCTTGTTGTTCGTGCTCACACGGGTCTCGATATTGAAAACGCAAGTCTTCATACCAAGGAGGGTGATAAGTCTCTGTATCTCACTGGTCAAGTACTCTTCTTCCTCCTTTGTGAATGTTGAAGGCCAGGAATATGCAGCTGGAGTATAAGGATTTGTTGCTTTTGCATCAAAGCGTTGGGCACAAAAGCTGACAAATTTCAACTTGCCGTTGTATGAATAACTGTCGGTATCTGATGAACATCCTTTTTCCTCCAGAAACTCCTCTATAATAATGTGTTCGGAAATGGTATATTTGAAAGCATACTCAATGGCAGCCATCAGTTCGTCTTCACAATCTACTCGTGTACAACCTTTGCTCCCAGCAGAGTCGGTAGGCTTTACGATAAGCGGATAGTTGAACTTTGAACGTGATTCCCAAGCCTCTTCCTTGCTTGCAAAGCCGAAAGCCCAAGGCACATTGAACCCGTTTTCGGTAAGAAAAGCACGGAACTTGTCCTTGTTTTGGAGTATTTCAACAGACTTATATGGACCGAAAGACGGAAGCCCCATCTGCTCCTGAACGTATGAAGCAGCCACGACACCAGGGTCACAGGCAAAGGACATAATACCGTCAATCTGTAATTCTCTTGCTTTTGCCAAAACAGCTTCTTTATCTATTATACTGACATTACAATACTCATCACTATACTTGTGGGCTATGTTATTGGGCAGATAGTCAGCTGAAATAACATAGTACCCCTGTTCGTGTGCAGTTTTAATCACCGGCAGCAAGTAGCGCAAGCCCCCAAGGAGCATCAGTTTCTTTTGTTTCATTATCACTTCTTGATAACCAAATCAATGATCCTGTTCAAATCTTCCTCTGACAATTCATGATGAATCGGCAGGCAGATTACTGTGTCAGCCAATTTGTGAGCATTCGGGAGGTTCTGCGGATTGGCTGATGGCAGATTGCGATAGGTTGAGAACGTGCTTATAAGTGGATAGAAATATCTTCTTCCCCAAACATCCTTATCCTTCATTTTAAAATACAACTCATCGCGTGTCATGCCGTACTTCTTTTCGTCAACGAAGATTGGGAAATAACTGAAATTCAAAGATTCATTTTCTTCGGTTTCACCGCTGAATTTCTTATTGATGTAATCGAATGTTGATAACCCTTCAATTTCTTTGAGTGCCTCCACGTATTGCGCAGCCACAGCCTTGCGTCGTGCTATTGCCTTATCCACTTGTCGCAGATTCAATAGCCCGTAAGCCGACCGCATCTCATCCATCTTGGAATTGATGCCAGGGGCAACGACTGTCACCTCATCATGAAAACCGAAATTCTTCAAGTCGTCAATCTTTTTCTTCATATCAGCATCGTGCATTATCATAGCACCGCCTTCTATGGTATTATACACCTTTGTGGCATGGAATGAAAGTGTTGACAGGTCGCCCCATTCCAAAACACTATTCCCTTCGTAATCCACTCCAAAGGCATGTGCAGCATCATAGATAACTTTCAGATTGTGCTTGTCGGAGATTTCTTTTATGCGAACCACATCACAAGGCTTTCCATACACATGCACAGGCATGATGGCTGTAGTCTGTGGTGTTATGGCGGCTTCAATTTTTTCAGGGTCAATGTTGCCTGTTTGCGGATCAATGTCAACAAACACAGGCTTGCATTCGTTCCACCAGATAGAATGAGTAGTGGCAACAAAACTATATGGAGATGTTATCACCTCACCTTTGATGTTCAAGGCTTGCAGGGCAGTAATCAATGGAAGTGTACCGTTAGTAAAAAGGCTGATATAAGGCACTTTTAGGTAAGTTGCCAATTCTTTTTCCAATTGACGGTGGAAACTACCATTATTCGTAATCCATTTCCTGTCCCAAATTTCCTTCAACATATCGTTGAATTCATTCAGGTTGGGGAGCAATGGTGATGTGACTGTTATTCTATCCATTCCATCATGTTTTTAGGCGGCAAAGATAAGAAAAAAACTTTGTTTTTTAATTGATAATTGATAATTGACAATTGATAATTAAGTTTTTTTAGTAGTCTATCTTTTCTTTTTCAGCAAATATTCAATCGTTTCTTTTAGTATCACCGAACCGCTGACTTTCAGTATTGCTATATATGCCACGGCAACAATCACAATCTTACAAGTTAGGCGCAGATAGATGTTCTCTACACCACAAACAGCAAAGTGCGTTCCGACAATAAGTCCTGCCGACAACAGAAAATATGGTGCAATGTCTTTCAGCACATAAAGCAGTTTTATGCCTATTTCACGTTTCACAAAATGATGCCATACAAAAAACCAGAAAATGTTTATTGCCACAAAAATGTAGATCATCCAATAAAGTCCCAACGGATGAGCCAGATAAACAGCACACAATCCAAGCAGACTCAATACCACCACATTCCACATATAAATATTTGATTTGCCACGGCTGATGATAAAATTCGTCATCAAGTTGTTCAGCGGCACAAATGCTCCCCAAATGCACAATATTTGCAGCATACAGGCACTTTCGAGCCATTTTTCAGTTATGGCAATTACAATAAAATCCTTTGAAATCAGACTCAGCCCGAACATTGCAGGAAACGACACAAAAGCAGTAAAACGCATCATCTTTCTAAACGTACGAACCACTCGCTCATTGTCGTTCTCATCCACCTTAGTGAAAATTGGTTGCACCACACCTGTCAGCATATTTGAAATCAGCGAATGTCCCATGCTGTTCCATTTGTTTGCTTCGGTGTAGTTACCAACATCTTTAACCGTATAATACCTGCCAAGCAGGACGCTGAAAATATTGTTGTTTATAATGTTGAAGATATTGGTGACAATCAGCTTGCTTCCAAAGCCAAACATTTCTTTTATAGGAGTAAAGTCTATCTGAAAATCAGGTTTCCACTTTGCATAATAGAAATTCATCGATGTTATAATCAGAACGTAAATCAACGTCTGCGTAGCTATTCCCCAATAAGAAAATCCGTTCAATGCCATGCAGATAGCTATCACCCCAGAAACAAGCAGACTGGTAATTGATATTATAGCATTCTCTTTCACCATGAGGTTTCTGAACAGATAAGCCCTTGGAGCAATACCGAAACACGAAAGCACAATGCTCAGAAACATGTATCTTGCTAATGGAATAAGCTTCGGTTCATGGTAGAACTTTGCAATCAGCGGAGCAGCAAAAAACAAGATCAAGTAAAACAAAACGCCAGCCAACGAACTGAACCAGAACACGGAGTTGTAGTCGTTGTCAGTAATATTCTTCCGCTTGTTCAAAGCAGAGATAAACCCACCTTCATAGAGAGTGTATGCAATTTGCGAAAAAATCAGCAGCATGCCCACCATGCCATAATCCGACTGTGACAGCACTCTTGCCAGAACAATGCCGAAGACAAAATTCAGCAGTTGCTGAATGCCATTGCTAATGCCGCCCCACAAGAGTCCGCTTGCCGTTTTTTCTTTCAATGATTTCTCCATAAAACCACAGATTACAAAATTCCGCTTGCGAAATTAGTACAAATCAAGCGAAATACAAAACAAAAAAACATTTTTTAACTTTCTCTTGTACCTTTTCTTTCCACAGATTGTTGTAACAACTCTTTGGTTACAATCATTATGGCATGCGGGATTCGCAATTTCGGGCGGACGAGGATAAGGAATCGGAAGTTTGTGACATAATGGTCAGCATTCGTTTCAGCCCCCCTCTCCATAAACGCGGTGAATGATTTCCTTTGTATAACTTGAAACTATGTTCTACACCCATAGCTTTCAGCTTTTCGTGTGTAATCCTGTTACTTGGCTCACAG
>JAZLKO010000010.1:0-41248 GCA_045597685.1 Prevotella sp. | reverse complement strand
AAGCCATGGATTCTGAAAATCAACGAGATAGCGAGGCTGCCTAAATTAATTAATATTTATAAACACCAGCTGATAATCAATTAATTAGCCTATCAGCTCATGCAACATCCCATGTAATACAGGGTGTGCGAAACTTTAGTATCTATAACATAAAGCTCCCCAGCAGTGCATTGTCTGGCAACCAAACCTTTTTGCAACACTGTCAAAGAGTTTTTTTTATTTTTCCTTAGCCATTAGTTATTCATTGGTCCTTTGAGACAGACAACATAGTGCGTAGCGCACATTGCAGCGAAAAATGTATTTCAATTAATCGCGATGCAAAGATAAGAAAAAACTTTGGTTTTTAATTCACAATTATGATTTTTTAATATACGGTTATACGGTTTTGCGATTTTTAGTCAGTTGTACATGGTCAATAGTTTGGGTTTGGTGGATTTTTTCGCTTTTTTCGCTTTTTTCGCCTGCCCAAACGCCATTTTTGAACTTTTTGAACAACTCTGACTACTGACACTGACTCTGCGATGATAATTTTGTTAAAAAAACATAAAACCCAACCTTTTAAACCTTTAAACCTTTAAACTTTTAAACTTTTTTCTTACCTTTGCAGCCCTTAAGATAAATGTTTCTGCTCTGAAACATTTTTATCCCAATACATTTTTGGTGAGAATCCACCTATTGAACAAAAATCTCAAAGATATAATTATGTATAATATTGATGCATTAAAGAAGATGACTCTTGTCGAAATAGATGCCATCGGTAAAGAACTTGGTTTGAAATTCAAGTCTTCTATGCGCAAGGACGACAGGGTTTATGCTATTCTCGATAAACAAGCAGAGATTCCAGTGGCAAAGTCTACGGAAAAGAAAATTCGTAAAAGAATAAAAATATCAAAATCAGAGTTGGTCAGCAGTGTAACTAATGTTACTGCTCCACAGGAAAAGCAAGATTCAACCCCTTCGGCAAGTTCAGGGACCAACGCTCCAATCATGGATTCCCTTCAATCTGCCTCCGCCCAAGATATGAAAAATTCAGGAAAAGTTCAGGATAAGCGTGGTGAAGAAGACAAAACTATAAAAAAGCGTACCCGGAAAACTAAGCCCGAAAAGATTGAAGAACCAAAACTAGATTTTACAACCGAAGTTGAAGAAGAAATAAGCGATAATATTATTGAGGCATTGAATAAAAAGCTCAATGCACAAAACAAGAACAAGGCAGAAGGTGAACTTAGTTCACCAGGAAACGAAAACGGTGAAGTGGGCAAACATTCGACCGATACCCCTACTATCTGGGAAGGCGACCCTGGAGATGGTACTGATTTTATTATCTTGCAGGATTTACCTATTGAAGATAGTCAGAAAAGTGTTGCAAAGGATATTTTTGATAATCCTATCCTTCCAACATTCGAAAACGATGGTTCGACAAATTCACCAACCAACGAAAACAAAGAACTATCGTCACCAAGCAAAGGACAATTCAATTTCGACAATTTACTGACAGCTAATGGCGTATTGGAATTTTTGCCGGAAGGTTATGGATTCTTACGCTCCAGTGACTATAACTATCTGTCTTCGCCAGACGATATTTTCGTGGGTAACAATTTTATAAAGAACTTTGGTTTGAAGACTGGTGACGTTATCGAAGCTAATGTTCGTCCTCCTTATAACGGTGAGAAATATTTCACCCTGACTGACATAGTGAAAATCAACGGCAGGAAACCATCCGAAGTTCGTGACCGTGTAGCTTTCGAGCATCTCACTCCTCTTTTCCCTGATGAGAAATTCCTTCTTTGCAAAGGCGACGCAAGCGATGATTTAAGTGTGCGTGTTGTTGATCTTTTTGCTCCAATTGGCAAAGGACAACGTGCTCTTATTGTGGCACAGCCAAAGACTGGTAAGACTATCTTACTAAAGAACATCGCAAATGCCATTGCCTCAAATCATCCTGAAGCTTATCTCATGGTATTGCTGATTGATGAACGCCCTGAAGAGGTTACGGATATGGCTCGTACAGTAAATGCAGAAGTTGTAGCCTCGACATTTGATGAACCAGCAGAAAACCATGTAAAGATTGCAGGGATTGTGCTCGAAAAAGCGAAGCGCATGGTGGAATGTGGGCATGATGTTGTAATCTTCCTTGATTCTATCACCCGACTGGCACGTGCATATAATACCGTTGCTCCTGCTTCGGGAAAGGTGCTGACTGGTGGTGTGGATGCAAACGCATTGCAAAAACCTAAGCGCTTCTTTGGTGCTGCGCGTAATATAGAAGGTGGCGGGTCGCTTACCATCATTGCCACAGCGCTTATCGATACAGGTAGCAAGATGGATGAGGTTATCTTTGAAGAGTTCAAGGGTACTGGAAATATGGAATTGCAACTCGATCGCTCACTGAGCAATAAGAGAATCTATCCAGCTGTGAATCTGGTTGCTTCAAGCACTCGTCGTGATGACTTGTTGCACGACAAAACAACTCTAGACCGCATGTGGATATTGCGCAAGTATATTGCCGACATGAACCCTGTCGAGGCAATGACTGAACTTCAAAAACAAATTATACATACCCGTAGCAACGAGGAATTCCTGATTTCAATGAATCAATGAGCAGTCCACAATGTGGAATTAATAATTAATAATTAGCAGCGTGGAATTTGAAAAGCATTGTTGAGAAATATATTGAAAACAAAAATCTGCTGAATAAATACGGCAAATACATTGTGGCATTGAGCGGTGGCGCTGACAGCGTGGCACTGCTCATGTTGCTTTATGACTTAGGCTATAATATTGAGGCTGCACATTGCAATTTCCATCTAAGAGGCGAAGAATCTAATAGGGATGAGGCATTTTGCCAAAAACTTTGCGAAAGACTGACTGTTGGATTTAACAAGACTGATTTCAATACAGCTGAGTATGCAGAACTCAACGGAGTGAGTATTGAAATGGCAGCTCGCGAACTGCGGTATGAATGGTTTGGGAAACTTTGCAATGACAAAAATGCTGATGGTATCTGCGTTGCACACCATAAAGACGACTCGGCAGAAACCATCTTAATAAATCTGATACGTGGAACTGGCATAAACGGACTGACTGGCATAAAACCTTGCAGCAGATTAAATGATCATGGAGATGTTTCCATTCTTCGTCCGTTGCTGTGTGTAGGAAGACAGGAGATAACAGATTACCTTGCCAGCATTGGACAGGACTACATTACTGACTCCAGTAATCTCAAGGACGACGTGATTAGGAACAAACTGCGGATAAACATTATCCCTCAACTGAAAGCCATCAACCCTAAAGCGGTTGAAAACATTCTGCGCACAGCAGAAAACCTTTCGGAGGCGGTTGACAATAGCGAAGAAAACAGACTCTTTGCATTTCTGAAGGATTATGGTTTCAATGGCAAGCAGGTGCGCCAGATTGCCAACAGTAATACTACAGGAAAGATTTTTCGCTCCAAGGATTTCACCCTATTGGTTGATCGTGGAAAAATTATTCTGGAAAAAACGATTTTCAACGATAACGATAACGATAACCATCAACCCTCAAACATAAACCCTCATCTTATTATTGAACAGGAAGATATTACTGACGGGTATGTTGTTCCAAAGCAGAAAGAGTTGGCTTGTCTTGATGCAGAAAAAGTGGAAATGCCTCTGACTTTGCGATTTGTAAAGCGGGGTGATAAGTTTATTCCGTTTGGGATGAAAGGTAAGAAACTCGTCAGCGACTATCTTACAGACATAAAAATGCCGCTCACAGAAAAGCAGCGGCAATTGGTAGTGTGTGATAAGTCGGGCAACATAGTATGGCTTGTCAATCAACGACCAGACAATCGCTATTGCGTGACAAGCACAACGAAGTCTGTGCTACTACTCCACATACAGCACTAATCCTTTCAGGTATTCTCCTTCCGGATGATAAATATTTATTGCATGATCTGCAGGCTGGTGCAGTTGATGCAGTATGCGCACTTTACGCATTGAGAGTGCTGCGGCAGTGAACACTGCATTTCGGAAATTATCTTTCGTAACAACCTGAGAGCAAGAGAATGTAAATATTATTCCACCTGGCTTTATCTTCTGTAAAGCTTTCTGATTTAATCGTGTATAGCCCTTCAGCGCATTTTTCAGTGCTGCCCTATGCTTTGCAAATGCTGGTGGGTCGAGAATTATCAAATCATATTGCAGCGGATTGCCTTCTGTATCTTTTTGCTGCCCTATTCCATCGAGGAATTTAAATGCATCTTCGCAGTATGCCTTATGACGCTTATCATCAGGAAAATTCAATTCCACATTTTTGCATGTCAGTTCGATGGCTTTTTCGCTGCTGTCAACTGAATGCACAAGATTAGCGCCACCGCGCATGGCATAGAATGAAAAGCCACCGGTGTAGCAAAACATATTGAGCACATTCTTTCCTTTTGCGTAGCGTTCGAGCAACAATCGGTTTTCGCGTTGGTCAACAAAGAATCCCGTTTTTTGCCCACGCAGCCAATCCACATAGAACTTTAAACCATTTTCCACAGCGATGTTCTTATCAGCCAACCCACCTATGAGCCATGATGCCAAGGCATTGATTGACAATTGACAATTGACAATTGATAATTCACAAAAGTCAGAGTTATCGTTATCATCAGAAGTATGTTCTATAAATTTATAAGGTAGTGTTGTCTCACTTTTGTAGAAAACATTTTTTATTCTGCCATTCATCACCTTCATCAGTGCCTCTGCAATCTCGTTGCGGGAAACATGCATACCCACACTATGTGCCTGCATTACGGCTGTTTCATCATACACGTCGATTACCAGTCCAGGAAGGAAGTCGCCCTCACCATGCACAAGCCTGTAGGTGTTATTGTCAGGATTGTCGGCAATACCGAGTCGCAATCTCATCTGTAATGCTGAATCAAGTTTTTTCTGCCAAAACAGGGCATCTATTTCTTCGTTCTCAAAAGTCAGCACCCTCACGGCAATTGAACCTATCTGATAGTGTCCGCGCACTTTCAGTCGCTCACCAACAACTTCAACAGTATCGCCCTCCTCTATTCCTTCATCCATTCTTGCAATTGCCCCAGAGAACACCCACGGATGGAAACGGTTGAGACTGTCTTCCTTACCCTTCTTCAGATAAACTTTCTTCATCATTGATTATCAATTCGTAGTCTTGTGTATTTATTAAGTGTTTTATTTCCTTATATAGATTTATGCATGCCCAAGCATCTATTGCAGCATATTGCATCTGGGCTTCTGAAAGTATGTCGCATTCCCAATTTGAGAGTTGCTGCGATTTGGAGATTTTCTTCCCAAACAGATTGGCATACAACTTTGCCAAAGACTTGTCCTTTATTCCCAACAATTCCACCATTGCTTGTAGGTCAACGAAATTGTCGGGATAGAATTTTGTCCTTGCACTTATCATGCGTATATCGTCGCTCAGTGAAACTCCCACTTTCAGGATGTCAGATTCCAGCAGCCGCAATATTGCCGATGAAATGCCTAAGCGATTCAAACGGAACAGGAAGCACTCATTTTCAGTGCTCACCTGCAGCAATGCCACCTTGTGGATGATATGCTTTTTAAACGATGGTTTTGTCTCGGTATCTATTCCCAACAGATGGAATTTCATCAGGAAATCCACGGCTTTTTCTGCTTCTTTTTCAGTTGTGATTACAAAAATCCTTCCAGGAAAAGCCAGTTTGGGTAATGAGGGAATTAGTTTCTTATCGTATTTTTCGTAAATAGTTTTTTTTGCCATCTTATTTGCCTTCTCTCAGCTTGCTGACAAAAGTTGCTATTTCTGCCAATTTGTTTGGAATCTGTATGCCCTGCGGACATTTAGGTAAACACTCTTCGCAATCAACACAATTGTCGGCTTGTGCAAGTTTCGGCACCGTGTTGTCGTATCCAAGCAAGAAATTCTTGCGCTTCTCCTGATAGTTTTCATCACGCTCATTCAAAGGCATTTGCTTGTCGTTGATGCATTTGTTGTAATGACTGAACACCAAAGGAATATCCACTCCTGCAGGACATGGCAGGCAATATCGGCAGGCAGTGCAAGGCACTGCTTTGTATCTTACCAGTTCGTCGCAAACCTTTTCCAGCAAAAGCATATCTTCTTCACTAAGCGGCTTCAGTGGTGAGAATGTCTTCACATTATCTTCCAGATGTTCCATGTAGGTCATACCGCTAAGTGCTGTGAGCACCATTGGCCATGAACCACAGAAACGGAATGCCCATGAAGCAACACTCTTTTCTGGTTCTTTGTTTTTCAGTGCCACAGATGCTTCGCTCGGCACTTTCGACAATCTGCCACCAAGCAATGGTTCCATGATTACCACCGAGATATTACGCTTGGCGAGTTCGTTATACAGATATTCGGCATTTACATTGCGCTTATTTTGCGTCTTGGCATTCTTCCAGTCGAGGTAGTTCATCTGAATCTGCACGAAGTCCCAATGATATTTTGCATGCAGGTTCATCATTTCGTCGAATGTTTCCTTAGTGCCATGAAACGAAAATCCAAGATTTCTCACTCTTCCGGCCTTACGTTCTTCCATCAGATAATCCAGCATTCCATTGTCGATGAAACGTCTCTTCACATCTTCCATATCGCCACCGATGGAATGTAGGAGATAATAGTCGATATAATCCACCTGTAAATACTTCATTGAATTATGGTACATCCTCTTTGCACCCTCCAATGTCTGCGAATTCGGGTCGAAGTTTGAAAGTTTTGTAGCCACAAAATATTTGTTTCGTGGATAGCGATGCAGGGCTATACCAGTTGCCGATTCGCTCTTTCCATTTCCATAGACAGGTGCTGTGTCATAATAGTTCACCCCATGTTTCATGGCATAATCCACCAGCTTGTTGGTCTGGTCCTGGTCTATATCGCCACCACCTCGCCAACTGCTTTTATTCTCACTTGGCTTACTTGGCAATCTCATCATGCCATAGCCGAGCAGTGAAACCTTATCGCCTGTCGATGCGTTTGTTCTGTATGTCATTTCGCCAATGCCCTTTTCCTTATCATCAGTAAGCATTGACATTGTTTTGCCTATTCCTGTAGCTGCCACACCAACAGCTGCGCCACCAATACCCAGGCGCTTTAAAAAATCTCTTCTATCCATATCAAACCTCCTTGTGAACTTCGTGACCTTCAATAATTATTGCTTTTATTGGAGAAGCTTGACAAGCGTATTCGCATTTTCCACAGCCAATACAGTACTCCTCATCAATGGCAGGAATCATTTTTCCTGCTTTTTCTACCAGAACGATTGCCCCTGCAGGACAAACTTCCTCACATTTTCCACAATGCCCTGCTTCGGTGTTGTTGACACAATATTCCGAATAAGCCACAGCATGCCCAATTTGCAGTGCGTTTTTCTCTTCCAATGTGACTGGCAGAATAGCACCCGTAGGACATACTTGCGAACATTTGTTGCAGTCAATGTCGCAATAGCCTCGACTGAAACTCATTTCAACTTGCATAAAATCTTCCAGCTTCGTGGAAGGTATCAGCACTTTCTGTGGACAATGCGTTACACATAATTGACAACCAGTGCAATGACTGGTGAAATTTTCCAACGATTGAGCACCAGCTGGTTTCAGCGGAGTAGTACGTTTTGGGCATGGTTTCCCACTAACTGATTCTACCACCTCACCTACCTTTTTGCTTGCCTGTGCAAGTGTTACTCCTGCTGCTGCTGCACCTAAAATGCCTAAAAAGGCACGCCTTGATTTATCCATTATTTTTTAGTTTTGCAGTTTTGCGGTTTTACGCATTGTGTATTTTATTGCTCCTTGCTTGCAGTTGCCTGTACAATTAAAACAGTTCACACAATGTTGCATATCTACCTTTCCATCGTCAGCATTGATACACATACCTTTGCACTTCAAAGCACATGCCTTGCAGCCGTTGCACTTTGTCTTGTCGATTCTGAAACGGAAAAGCGAATATTTAGAGAATAGTCCGAGGATAGTACCCACTGGACAAATATTGTTGCAATACGCTCTGCCACAGAATATTCCGAATAGCAGAATTATCACAAAAGTAAAAACAACCACCAGATTGTACACCAGTCCTGCTGTTGTACCTACACTTGTCCACCGTCCAAACATGCTGTATGGGTCTATCAACGCTACAAGAGATGCTGCACCAAAGGCAAAGAATGCCAGAAATGCAATCATGAAAGCATAGCGAACCAGAGGATAGCCTTTACTGTAGTGGAATTTCTTATGCTTGTGTATCAAACGACATACAATGTCCTGGAAAATACCCAGCGGACAAATAATGCTACAATACAGTCTGCCGAAAATCAGGGTAACAATCAGAATCACTGCGATAACCACGAAGTTCAATGCCATCAATGCTGGCACGAATTGAATCTTTGCCATCCATCCGAGCCATTTGCCGTCTTCAGGCAACAAGCCCGAAAACAGCAGCAGCATTCCAAGGAAAAAAACCAGTGCTATGGCTTTTCTAATATTCTTCATCATTCTTATTCAAAACCTAAGTAGAATACAAATTCTCTATCTGTATAAGACACCCTATATTGTTTCAATGCTCTTGCATTTTTGCTCCAGGAGTTTATACCACCAACCCCAGTATGCTCCATGTCAATAAACAGGTTTGTATAAATCGACTTTTTGAGCGATTCTGGATGACGCTGGTTCTTGTCCTTGCCCTCATCCATTTCCTTCATGTCATAATGCAATGCCGAAGCATAGAAAGGTTTTTCAGCAAAAACAGTCATATTGCCTTGTTTCCACCAGCGAATGTCGCTCTTCGTACCTGTCTCCATTGGACGTACGTATGAGAAGAATTGTTCATCTGCAGTCTGGCTATAAACACCTATGTTTTGTGAAACCTTTCTGTCGGCATAGTTTTCTATCGGTCCGCGACCGTAGTATTCACTATTGTCCATCTGGTATGGCAACTGCATCACAACACCATAGCGGAACATTTCAGGAATCTTTGCACCCTTGTCGGTAGTCATCTTCATCGACACCTTCACCAGTCCATCAGCCATAGTTTCGTATTTCATCGTCAGTTGGGCTTTGACGTCTGGCATTTCATATACAGCAGTTGCAACATTGCCGTTCTGAGAGAATGAAGCGAGGTTCATCACTGGTTCTTTCCAAGGCAAATAGTCCCAATACAGGTTGGCACCCATATCATTGTCTGTAACAGCACGCCAGAAGTTAGGAATCATCGTGCCATTCTTACCGAGCATGTTCTTGCCATCAACAGTTATGGCAGAGAGGAAACCAGTTTCTTTCACAAATGAGAGCACAGGCTTTTTCCAATTCTTTGCTACTACAAATGTCTTTGCATCATTTGCAATTGTGAGTTGCTGATGAGCCACTTCGTGATTAGCTTTCAACAATGGTTCGTCTGTCTTCAACTGATAACTGAGAGTGAGCAGCACTTCCTTGCCTTCAGGCATATTCTTGATTTTTGGCAATGCTATCAAAGCACGGTTTTGAGGAGCCACCTTCAGTTTCTCCACCACCCCACTCTGCAGTTTCTCACCATTGGCAGTAACTGTCCACACAAGTTTCACATTGCTCAAATCCTTAAAGAAATTCTCATTATAGATTTCTAACTTGTCATTTCTAATTTCGCTCCATATGCTCTGGTAGTGATAACCTATCTCATAAGCCTGAGGAGTTAGTTTTCTTTCTGATGTTATAAAACCGTTGCAGTTGAAGTTATTGTCAGAAGCATCGTATTCGTTATAGTCGCCACCGTAAGCCAGAGTCTTAATTTTCTTGCCGTCACGAATCAGTTCTGCATGCAAAGCCTGATCCACGAAATCCCATATAAAACCACCTTGATATTTCGGATATTTGCGCACTAACTCCCAATACTCCTTAAATCCACCACCTGAATTACCCATTGCGTGTGAATATTCACATTGTATCAGCGGTTTTGTCTTGCTTGCATCAGTCGCATATTTCTCGCAGTCGGTCTGAGACATATACATCGGACAGAAAATATCCGTGTTGTCACCACCATGTGCCTGTTCAAACTGCACAGGGCGCGACTTATCCTGTTCCTTTATCCATTTATATGCAGCCGTGAAATTGTCACCATTGACAGTCTCGTTACCTAAACTCCATATCACTACCGATGGATGATTATAGTTCACCTGTACATTATGCTGGTTGCGTTCCAGAATCTGCTTTGCAAACAGC
Organism: Prevotella sp.; assembly: GCA_045597685.1. Taxonomy (GTDB): domain Bacteria; phylum Bacteroidota; class Bacteroidia; order Bacteroidales; family Bacteroidaceae; genus Prevotella. Next base: position 31,052 of record JAZLKO010000010.1, on the reverse strand, counting down.
GGAGTCTTTGGGGTTGCATCCTTGCCATAGCCAAAAGCATGACTTTCCTGGTTTGCCTCAGCTACGAGATAAATACCATACTCGTCGCACAAGTCATACCATACAGGATCATCCTCGTAATGAGATGTACGCACAGCATTGATGTTCAGTTTTTTCATAATGGTAATATCCTGAATCATACGTTCACGAGAGATTACATAACCACCATCAGGATCTATCTCATGACGGTTGGTACCCTTAAACAGCACAGGCTTGCCATTCACGAGCACTTGTGCATCTTTCATCTCCACGCTGCGGAAACCGACTTTCAGTTTCACCTCATCCAAAGTTTTTCCACTCTCATCCTTCAACATTGCAGAAAGATTGTATAGATAAGGACTCTCGGCACTCCATAGATTAGGTTTCTTCACCTTCATTTTGTCAGCATTGCCTTTGGCTACCACCTTTCCTTTCTTGTCGGTCAACACATAGCTCACCTTACCATTACCAACAATAGTTGGCATTACGTTCAGTTCACCAAACATATCAGCCGTTACACGAATATCCTGAATGCGGTTATCCTTGTCGCGTGCTGATAGATAAGAGTCGCGTGCAATACCCGTAAGTCTCCAGAAGTCTTGGTCTTCGCAATAACTGCCATCGCACCAGCGGCGCAATTTCATCACAAACTTATTCTCCTTGCCTGCCAACACAAAAGGAGTAACATCAAACTCTGCAGCTACCTTGCTGTCTTCAGCATAACCCACAAACTTATTGTTCACATAGAGAGCAATACATGAAGTGGCACTACCAAAATGAGCAACAATCTGCTTACCGTTCCAGTCGGCTGGAACAGCAATATTTTTTTCATAAACACCTAAATAATTATCACGCTTAGGCACGTATGGAGGATTGTTGTTGTATTTGCCATTCCATGCAAAACCAATATTCACATAGATAGGAGCATAGCAGCCATTGAGTTCCCACATACCAGGAACAGGCATTTTACTGACATTATAGTCATTTGTTTTCAAACCAGTTTGCAAGTCATACAAAGCAAAGTCCCACACTCCATGCAGCGACAATCTTTGCTCCATCTCGCTTTTGAAAGAAGTATGCATCGGGTAACGATTGATTTCGTTAACCTGCATATTCTGCCATGCGTTACCCTCATCAGCCATTGCGCAGACGCATGCGCAAAAAGCTAAAATAGTCAAAATAGATTTTTTCATGATTGTAGATTATTTTTGAATTGTCAATAAAGTATCTTTGAATCTTTCACACATTTCGCGTACATCGGGTGCAAAGATACGAAAAAACTTTGTTTTTTAATTGATAATTGATAATTGACAATTAACAATTAAGTTTTTTTTATTAAAAAAATCATAAAAACCCTCAACCCTCAACCCTCAACCCTCAACCTTTTTCTTATTTTTGCGTTCGAATATATTTTTTTTTAAAACTACACATATTATGGCAAAACAATTTATGGACGAAAATTTCCTGTTGGAAACCAAAACGGCACAGGAACTATTTCATAACCATGCGGCTAAAATGCCGATTATCGACTATCATTGTCACCTGATTCCTAAAATGGTGGCAGACGACCACAAGTTTAAGTCTATAACCGAAATATGGCTCGGTGGCGACCACTACAAGTGGCGTGCTATGCGAACCAACGGTGTGCCAGAGAGATTCTGCACTGGCAAAGATACCACCGACTGGGAGAAATTTGAAAAATGGGCTCAGACCGTGCCTTATACTTTCCGTAATCCTCTCTACCATTGGACTCACCTGGAACTGAAGACCGCATTTGGTATCAACAAATTGCTGAAACCAGAAACTGCAAAGGAAATCTACGATGAGTGTAACGACAAGTTGCTTAACGACCCTAATTATACCGCTCGTGGCTTCATGCATCGCTATAATGTGGAGTGTGTCTGCACAACCGATGACCCTGTAGATGACCTGCGCTATCACAAACAGACTAAAGATAGTGGCTTTGAAGTGCGAATGATTCCTGCATGGCGACCAGACAAAGCCATGAACATTGAAAAACCTGAATTTGCTGACTACGTCAACACACTTTTAGAAGTGTCGGGCGTAAACATTTCTTCATTCAAAGATATGGTAGATGCCTTGCAGAAACGCCATGATTTCTTCCATGAGAATGGCTGCCGACTGAGCGACCACGGTATCGAGGAATTCTATGATGAGCCATATACCGACAAAGAGATTGAGGAAATATTTGCAAAAGCATTGCTGAAGAAAGAACTGACCGTTAAGGAACAGCGCATGTATAAGCATGCTTTCCTCTATGAAATGGCTGTTATGGATGCCAATGCCGACTGGACACAACAGTTCCACTATGGAGCCATTCGCGACAACAATACGCAAATGTTCAATCAGCTCGGTCCTGACACAGGCTTCGACTCTATAGGAGAATTCAACACAGCACGAGCAATGAACAAGTTCATGAACCGACTTAACATGGAAGGCAAACTCACACGCACCATATTATATACTCTGAATCCTTGTGCAAACGAGGTTATTGCCACCTCATTGGGCAATTTCCAAGATGGCACTTGCCCTGGCAAAATTCAGTTTGGTAGCGGATGGTGGTTCAACGACCAGCTCGACGGCATGACACGGCAGATGAATGCACTGTCTGTTTTAGGACTGCTGAGCAGATTTGTAGGTATGCTCACCGACTCACGTTCATTCCTCTCCTACCCTCGCCACGAATATTTCCGCAGACTGCTATGCAACCTGCTCGGCAATGATGTAGAGAAAGGATTGATTCCTGATACAGAAATGGAACAGTTGGCTAAGATGGTTGAAGACATCTCTTACAATAACGCAAAACATTATTTTAATTTTTAATTCCTGAAATTATGAAAAAGTTAGTTATTATGATTTTGGCAGCTTTCGTATGCTGCACAATAAATGCTCAGACCGATGCATCGAAAAAGTGTGCTAAGGCTCAAGCTACTCATGTTTGCCAAAAGGCTTGCGACAAGGCTAAAGCAGAATGCTGTAAGCAAAAATGCGACAAAGCTAAAGCAGAATGCAAGCAAAAATGCGACAAGGCTAAAGCAGAATGCAAGCAAAAATGCGACAAAGCTAAAGCAGGATGCTGCAAGCAAAAATGCGACAAGGCTTGCGACAAAGCTAAAGCAGAATGCAAGCACTCTTGCGAGAAAAAGTAACAGACTATTGAGAGGGTCGCAGGAACTGATTCCTGCCTCTTGGAAAAGGGGGTCGAATCCGACCCCCTTTAAATTGAGGGTTGTTGAGCTTCTCCCAAAGTCCAAAATTCGTGAAAACCGAGGAAACATTGGAAACATTTTAACACATTTTAACCAAACCTGAATTCAGGATGTATTAAAAAAGCATAATTATTAATTATTAATTTCTAATTTTTAATTCATTAATGCAGTTTTTTGTACCTTTGTGGTCGGATTTTGAATGGCTACGCAAAATCGAACAACCATATAACCGCTTATGAAATATATTGAAGTATGTTTTCCGAAAAATGATATTCTGCCTTACGTGTTGGGGGAACTGGGGTATGAGTCGTTTATTGAAGATGGAGACAAGTTGTTAGCGTATATTCAGGAAAAGGATTTCAGCGAGGAGGTTCTGCATAATTCGGATTTTGAGGACGCAAGGAATTTTACATGGAAACGTGCAGAATACAAGGACTGGAACGATGAATGGGAAAGCCAGGGCTTTGAGCCTATAGTTATAAATAAGAATCTGATTATTCATGACTTGATTCATCCTTTAGATGTCGGCACGAATTATAAGTATAACATCGTGATTGATGCACATCTGGCTTTTGGAACTGGCACGCATGACACAACGCAAATGATGGTGGAGCAGATGATGGGCAATGTCGTGAAAATTCAGCAAACTGGCTGTCGTGTGCTTGATTGTGGCTGCGGCACTGGTATCCTGTCGATTGTTGCTGCTAAATTAGGGGCTTCGGAGGTTGTTGGGTATGACATTGATGAGTGGAGTGTGGAGAATAGTATTCATAATGCCAGACTAAACAATGTTGACAATTGCCGCTTTGTACAAGGCGACGCCAGCGTGCTCGGCAGAGAAATTTGCGGTGGATTTGACATTATACTTGCTAATATAAACAGGAACATTCTCGTCTCGGATGTTGTAATGTTTCAGAAGATGATGAATGCCAGTTGTATATTGTTTGTCAGTGGTTTTTATTGTAGTGACGAGGAGATAATAACAAGGGAATTTGGCAAGCATAATCTAATGTTGACAGAACAGAAATTGAGCAGCAACAACTGGCAATGTTTGGCATTTAGGGAAAAACCCCTTACAAAATAGGGATTTCCTACGTGATTTTACATAGGAAATTATTACCTTTGCACCGTGATTTAAAAAACGATAACGATAACGATATGAAAAAATTTGGGTTTTCTGCTTTATTGCCACGGACTGTGACTTTGACAATGACTATGACACTGACTATGACTTTGGCTGTGATGGCTCAAGACGATGATATGTATTTCACCAAAAAGATGCTGAAGTCGGAAAAGAAGCCTATCATTGTTGATAATTCGAATGATGCTTCGACAAAATCCTACGCTGGTTCTGATATTATATATTTAAATAATGGCAGCCATCAAGGATTGGATATTGACGTGGATGCCTATAATCGTAGAGGAAAGGCTTACAAGGATTCCTTCACAGCCGACTCTGTGTCGCACGACACAATATATGTTACGCGCCGTATAGAATTCATCGACAATGGATGGTATGACCCATGGTATTGGCGTCCTTGGTGTTATGACCCTTGGTATGATCCTTGGTTTGACCCTTGGTACGACCCTTGGTTCTATCCTGGATGGAGATATTCCTTGAGTTGGAGAACATGGTATGATCCATGGTGGCATGGATACTGGGGACCAGCATGGTATCGTCCGGCAAGAATAGTGGGGTATGTGCCTAACTATACTGCTAATCATTACACAAAAGGGCGTTCACTCAGCACATTCGGTCGCAGTGCTGGACGTTCGGTCAATTCATATGGCACACGTTCCACAACAAGCAGCAACCGTAGAGCCAGCAATTACAATCCAAGGAGCATCGACAGTTTCGGTTCACGCAATAGTGGTTTTTCAAACAGTTCACGCAGCAGTGGATTCTCTGGCAGCAGTAGTTCGCGCAGCGGTGGATTCTCTGGTGGAGGAGGCGGTGGCTCACGCAGCGGTGGCGGTGGATTCCGCAGTGGAGGCAGAAGATGAGTTGGTCGTTTGGACACCAAATGACTAATTAATAATTAATAATTAATAATTAATAATTAACAATTAATAGTGGGCCATGAAAAAAATAGGATTTTTAACAGGGATTATGTTTGCATTTGGATTGCAGACATTTGCACAGGAAACATACGAAATTGCAACAATAGAGCAAGCAGAACTGACTGGTACGGCACGCCACATTGGTATGGGCGGTGCTATGGAGGCTCTTGGTGCCGACATTTCAACAATCAGCACAAACCCAGCAGGAATAGGATTGTTCAGGAAGTCACAGGTTTTGGCTTCATTAGGTATTGTGTCAATGGCTGATGCATCAAAAACCTTTGATGTCAGTCCAACACGTTTCAGTTTCGATCAAGCAGGATTTGTGTATTCCACAAATACAAGCGATAGTAGAACATCGTTTATAAACTTTGCTTTCAACTATTCAAAGTCGCGCAATTTTTCACAAATTCTCAGTGCGGCTAATTCATTGATTGATGCTTCGCAGAATAAGCAGACTGTGAACAAGTTTATGGAGGGCATAATAAGTTCTGACAACGATGCTGCATACAATCAGGTGGATTATCTTTATTTCAACAGCTTAATGTATGACTATGGTGATACCTGCTACAATGCAAACGCATACGATATGGAGCGTGGCACAAAGGGGTATATAAGCAATTTTGATTTCAATTTAGCCTTTAACTACAACAACCGAGTGTTTGCTGGTTTTACTGTAGGAATTAAAGATGTGAACTACCATGCTCAGTCGTGCTATGGAGAAATGTTTTCAAATGCTCCGATATCAGCTCTTACAATTACTGACGACCGCCGCATAAACGGTACTGGCGTTGACTTTAAAGCTGGAATAATTTTCCGTCCAATAGAATCCTCACCTTTCCGTGTCGGTCTGGCTGTTTCGACTCCTACTTTCTATAGTTTGCGGTCATCAAACATTACTCGCATAGACTATGCAGGAAGTGGCAACAAGGCTTATGAGAGTATAAATGAATCCTATCGTTACAAGTTCAATACCCCATGGAAATTTTCACTGAGTGCAGGACATACATTTGGGCAGATGTTGGCAGCAGGCGTAAGTTGGGAATACACACATTTCCCTGCAACAAGTCCAAGAATTGACAATGGTGACTATATTGATAGTTGGGGATACTCATACGGTTCGAGCTATCAGGACAATGCCATGAAGTATAATGTAGAACAATCACTGAAAGCCTCTCACACAATAAAAGCAGGACTGGAACTGAAACCTGTGAGCAGTATGGCTGTGCGTTTGGGGTTCAACTATGTTTCACCAATGTACAAGGAAGACGGTTACCGTGACCCAAGCGTTGCTTCATGGGGCAATGGATACTCTTCACAGACTGATTTTACTAATTGGAAAGCTACTTATCGCATAACAGCAGGCTTAGGATACGGCATGAAGCATTTCTTTGCCGATGTGGCTTATCAATATAGTAGCCAAAAAGGTGATTTCTATCCTTTCACTTCTTTCATAAGCAGTTACAGCGAACAACTTGATAATATTCCAACTATTACAGAAGTTAAAAACAATCGTCATCAGGTGCTGCTGACATTGGGGTATAAGTTTTGAACGATGACGATAACGATGACGATGATGATGAACTTTGAACCATTTTTTCAATGAGAATAGATATTATTACCGTTTTGCCAGAATTGCTTGAAGGGTTCATGAAAGAATCCATTCTCGGCAGGGCACAAGAAAAGAAGATTGTGGACATTCAAATCCACAATCTTCGCGATTATTCCAACGATAAGTGGAAGCGTGTTGATGATTATCCTTTTGGCGGTTTTGCTGGTATGGTGTTGCAATGTGAGCCAATTGATAATGCTATTTCTGCATTGAAAGCCGAACGCCACTATGATGAGGTGATTTATGTTACTCCCGATGGTGAACAGTTTGATCAGCCAATGGCAAACTCACTGTCCATGTATGAAAATATCATTATATTATGTGGACATTACAAAGGCATCGACCAACGCATACGCGACCACCTTATCACTAAGGAGATTACTATTGGCGATTATGTGCTTACTGGAGGTGAACTGGCTGCAGCGGTGATAACCGACGCTGTGGTGCGGCTATTGCCTGGTAGCATTGGGGATGATGCAAGTGCTCTTTCGGACTGCTTTCAGGATAATCTGCTCGCAGCACCGATCTATACACGTCCAGCTGACTATAAAGGGTGGAAAGTGCCAGATATTCTTCTCTCAGGCCACGAGGCAAAAATTAAGGAATGGGAAATGGAGGAGTCGCTCCGACGTACACAAGAACTTCGTCCCGACCTATTGTAAATTGTGGAGTTAAGGAGTTAAAGGAGTTAAGGAGTTAAGACATTACCCTTGAGTCAGTGTCAGAGTCAGCAGTCAGAGTTTAATTGTAAATTATTTCACTATTTTTTCCACATCCTCTATTGAAATTGATGTCAAAAGATTACCTATTGAACCGAGTTGTACTTTGGCATAATTCCTACCATCAATTTCGATAAGTTCGCATTCCAAACCAACTAAAGGACCATTGATTATCCTGACTTTATCGCCAGGCTTCATGTGCTCCTGATGAAATTCCACGGATGCATTGCTTTTTGTAACGAAATCAATAAAAACATTCATTTGTTCATCCGGAATAATAACAGGGCGGCCTACCCCATTTGCCATATAAGCATAAAGTCCATAGATATCTGAAAGTAACGGTACTCGGCGCGATGGTGTTGTGCGGATAAACATTCGTCCTGGGAGTATTAGCGAATTCTTTATCACAATCCTATCCGTTCTTTTTTTTCTGACTTTCTTTACGGCGAAGAAGTGCTCAACCCCTAACTCTGTCAGGGATTGAGCCACTTTTGCGTCTTGGCAGGATTTAACAAATCCTACGTACCAGTGTAGTTGCTGTTCCAAAACTTTCTTGTTGCTTAGAACTTATTTATATATTCATCTACAATACCTTCAAGCTGCTGCTTGTCTTTGAAATATTGATATGCAGATAATTTAAGGTCAACACAAGCTTCCTCATCGCATACAATGTTTCCATGAGGATGAAGCTGCAGAGCACTCGCTGTCCACATGTGGTTTACTCCATAGTCAACTATGTGATGTAACGCACGCGATTTTTGTGCTCCATTACATACAATAACAACTTCTTTTGCAGCCATAACAGTGCCGACGCCAACAGTCAGAGCCTGTTTTGGCACTTTTGTAATATCATTGTCGAAGAAACGGCTGTTTGCCTGAATGGTATTTGTTGTCAGTGTCTTTATACGAGTCTTGCTTCCGAGAGAACTGCCTGGTTCGTTGAAAGCAATATGCCCGTCAGGTCCAATTCCACCCATAAAGAGATCAATACCACCAGCTGCTTCAATTGATTTTTCATAATCGTCGCATTCCTTTTGCAAATCAGGAGCGTTGCCATTCAGGATATGCACGTTTTCTTTCTTTATATCAATATGATTAAAGAAATTATTCCACATGAAACTATGATAACTTTCTGGATGCGACTCTGGAAGCCCTACATATTCATCCATATTGAATGTTACGACATTCTGGAAACTGATTTTTCCTTCTTGATAGAGTTTGATTAATTGCTTGTATAGTCCTAATGGAGAACTGCCCGTTGGGCAGCCTAACTTAAAAGGTTTTTCTGGTGTTGGGTTTGCCTCAATAATCTGTTCTGCTACATAATTTGCAGCCCATTTTGACATTTCGTCATAATCTTTCGTTATAATTACTCTCATAATTGTATATTTTAAATTATTATTCAAGTTTCTCAAGTTCTTCAAACTCTCGAAGCTCAAGGAGTTAAGAAGTTAAGGAGTTAAGACAATAGTTATATTTAGTCGTTTGGTCGTTTAGTCATTTGGGGATATGTGTCAGAGTCAGTGTACATTGTAAATTATTTTAGTGGGTTTTTGTCGCTTTTATACCACTTGATAAATTCTCCGATACCTTCCTTTAATGTTGTCGTAGGTTTGTAGCCCATGACCTTTTCCAATTTTGATGTGTCGGCATAAGTCTGATAGACATCGCCAGGTTGCATTGGCAACATTATTTTCTCTGCTGGTCTGCCAATGGCATTCTCTATGGTTGAAATAAAGTCCATAAGTTTCACAGGATTGGAGCATCCGATATTATAGACTGCTGCTCGCCTTTTGTCCGTATTCTCTGCTGGAACCTGTCCTGAGCCTGTCGAAGGAGCATTGTCAACTACACGTACTATGCCTTCAACAATATCATCTATATAAGTAAAATCTCGCATCATATCCCCATTGTTGAACACTTTTATCGGTTGACCATTGGAAATGGCTTTTGCGAATAGCATAGGTGCCATATCTGGTCTGCCCCAAGGACCATAAACTGTAAAAAAGCGTAATCCTGTAGCAGGAATTGCATATAATTTTGAATAGCAACTTGCCATCAGTTCATTGGCTTTCTTGGTAGCAGCATATAGAGATACAGGATTATCAACCTTGTCGTCTTCAGAAAATGGCGTTTTGGTGTTTCCTCCATAGACACTACTTGATGAAGCATATACCAAATGCTTAACTGGATAATGACGACAGCATTCAAGTATATTTGCAAACCCAACAAGATTGGCATCAATGTATGCAAAAGGATTTTCAATGGAATATCTCACACCAGCCTGTGCTGCGAGATTCACCACAACATCAAACTTTTCTGCGGCAAATAACTCTGGCAACATTTCACGATCAGCAATGTCGCCTTTGACAAACTTGAAATTCTCTTCACACTCAAGTTCTTTGAGTCTGGCATATTTCAATTCCTGAGGATAATAGTCGTTTATATTATCCAAGCCAACCACAACGTCACCACGATGCAGTAATCGTTGGGATAAATGCATTCCTATAAATCCGGCTGCTCCTGTTACTAATATTTTCATTTTATTCCGTTTTTATATTTTTCGTATGTTTCCAAATTTCCTATGTCGAATCGGCTGCCTGGCATTTTCCATGCATGCATAACCGATTTTTCGCAAAGATAATGTGCCAGATTTCCTGGTGCATCGAATCCACAACCATTTTCAATACAATGACTGATAAGTTCATAGTCTTGTGGAGCATAGATGTAGAAAGGGGGCACAGCCCAATTGGACTTTGGTACTTTTGGCTTTTCCTCCATAAGCAACACCTTATTATCATTGTCTAAACAGACAACACCTGTACGTTGTAGGGCAGGAATACTATCTTCATAATGGCACATAATCAAAGAGGTTTGCTTTTCCTTGAAATATTCTACAAATCCCTTCAATGAAAAATCGAGAACATTATCGGCAGCCAACACCATAATACCATTGCTTGCTGCATTTCTCTCATCAACCTTTTGCATTGCCAAAAGCAAATCCCGCACTGCCCCTATCCTATTTTCATTTGTAGTAGAGCCATCATCAATTATAGTTATCGGCTTCTTATAGGTGGATGCTTTTTCCCAATCATCAAATATACTGACAAACTTATGGTTGGTGACAACGAAATGTTCTGTCACCTCCTCCATTGGGTCAACATCATCCATCAGACGATCAAGAATGGTCTTATCACCAATTTTTAATAAAGGCTTCGGAAAATTCTCTGTCAGAGGATACATCCTTGTCGCATATCCTGCGGCTAATATTACATTTATCATACAAACCGGGCTCCATTGTCTGTCTCACAGAAATGTACTTCGAAAGTCCCCTCATACTCAGGAAATTCTGCCAAATAACGTTCTGTAAGTTGTTCTCGTATGTGGTCTTCCTTATTTGGATCTACAAGGGCAATGCATGCACCTTTGAATCCTGCACCAGAAAAGCGCCCTCCATATACTCCATCTAATGAGCGCATAATTTCATATATTTTAATCAGTTCAGGACTACCGCATTCGTAATTGTGAATAGAACTTTCGCAACTTTCAAACGATAGTTTTCCAAACAGTTGTAGGTTTCCGCTTTCCCATGCTGTAACACCCTGACGCACTCTGCGGTATTCTGTATAGAAATGTTCGGCACGATGAGCAAACCGTCTTGGCATCAAATCGCAAGTCTTTTCGTAGATTTCCTTAGGAACATCACGCAAGTATGTCTTATCAAGTTTCTTTAGTGGTTGATCAGTATAAGCCAACATGTTCCACGCTGCAGTACGGCATTCTGCCACACGAAGGTTATAGTCGCTGCTTACGAGTGAACGGGTGAGTCCTGAAAAGAAGATTCCCAAATGGAAATCGGGCATTTTTTCATTTCGCCTTATTATGCGGTAATCTTCTGTCTCTGTATCCAGAAACAAAAGAGAATCTTTCTCTGATAAGACAATGCAACTCTGATCCAAAATACCATTATTCAAACCTATGTATTCACGCTCAGCCTGAGATGCAATATTTATTATTTCCATCTTCGTCAATTCTATCGAATTAGCTTTTGCCAATGCCATGACATACGCCACCAGTACTGCTGCTGACGAAGATAAGCCACCTACAGGCAGAGAACCTTGAATCACACCTTTTATTCCTTTGTTCAAAGTGAAACGTTTTTTCAATGCAAACTTTGCACCACGAGCATAGTCGCCCCAGTTTCCATGCTTTACCTGTGTTGGTATTTTTACATTGAAATTTATTTCGCCATCATAAGAAAGGCTATGTAAATCAACACTGCCATCATCCGTAGGCGTAAACATAAGGTCAACACCTTTGTTGAATGCAAATCCTGTTACAATACCATGCTGATGGTCAACATGTGCTCCAAGTGGACAAACACGATATGGTGAGAATATCTGATAAGCTGGTTCTTCGTTGAAAACTTGGATGAATTTATCTTTAATCTTACTCATATAAATAATATTAGCGTGCAAAGGTAAGGAAAAAGACAATAATTTGTAAACAAAAATTACTTTTTTTTATTTTTTTAAAAAACCTCTGATTCTTGCAAATCAGAGGTCACTTTATAATATGTAAATGTTTTACAAAAAAGTTCTTTATTCAGCAGGTTTTTCTTCAGGAGCAACGCCCATTTCTTCAAGAACCTCAGCTTCGTCGGCAGCTTCTTCTGCCTCGGCAGCAGCTGCTTCATCAGCAGCCTTTTTTGCAGCTGCTTCATTCTTACGAGCTTTTGCTTCTGCTGCAAGTTCAGCAGCATTTTCTGCAATCACCTTAACAGGAATTTCTATAAGCACTTCTTTGTGGAAATGTACAAGGGCAACATAGTCGCCAACTTTCTTTACATCCTTCATAGTGATAATCTTGCGATCAACTTCATGACCCTGTGCCAGCAATGCTTCAGCAACGTGAGCAGCACCTACAGAACCATAAGCTACACCATTAGCACTAACCTTAACAGAGATTTCTACAGATACACCCTTCAAAGCATCGCCCTTCTTCTGAGCAGCGTCTTTGATTGCTGCAAGCTTAAGTGCCTGCTGCTTCATGTTTTCAGCCAGAATCTTTTTTGCCTGAGCTGTTGCAACGATGCCTTTACCTGTAGGGATAAGATAGTTACGTCCGTAACCAGGCTTAACTTTTACAATATCATTCTTAAAGCCTAATCCTATAATATCTTCTTTCAATATAATTTCCATAACTACCTCCTGTTTTTATTTCATCATATCTGTTACATAAGGGAGAAGAGCAATCTGACGTGCACGCTTTACAGCCTGTGCCACGCGACGCTGATATTTCAGAGAGTTACCAGTGATACGACGAGGAAGAATTTTTCCTTGCTCGTTGAGGAACTTCTTAAGGAATTCTGCATCCTTATAGTCAATATACTTGATTCCACTTTTCTTGAAACGGCAATACTTTTTCTTCTTTGTATCAACCGCTACTGGAGTCAGATATCTTACTTCTTGATTCTGTGCCATAATTAAGCCTCCTCTACTTTAGTTGAATACTTCTTACGTCTCTTTTCAGCATACTCAATAGCATACTTGTCCAACTTGACTGTCAAGAAACGAATAACTTTCTCGTCACGGCGGAATGCCACTTCAAGAGTGTTCACAATCTCTGGCTTAGCCTTAAATTCAAACAAGTTGTAGAAGCCTGTTGATTTCTTTTCAATAGGATAAGCCATCTTCTTTAATCCCCAAGCCTCTTCGTTCAATATTTCAGCACCCTCGTCTGTGAGCACCTTTTTGAACTTAGCGACCGTTTCCTTCATCTGTTCATCAGACAAAACGGGAGTTAAAATGAAAACGGTTTCGTAATTGTACATAATTTAAAAATTTAATGTTTTTGTAATGAATTTTTTATGCATTTTCAAAATGCGGGCGCAAAGGTAATAAAAAAGGTCGAAGGTTGAGGATTGAGGGTTATTGATTTTATATTTTTTTAACATTATTATTGGTTAATGAGCTTGTCGAACCATCATTTTCGTTCTCCTTAAACTATCTTTGCGGTATAACACTAATGAATTATGGAAAATATCAAACATGTGTGTAACATTCAGAAATGCAGTATGGACGAATTGTCTGAAGTTGAACAGGAACTGATTCATAAAGCCATGAAGGCCACCGACAATTCCTATGCACCATATTCCAGATTTTCTGTTGGGGCAGCGGTCTTAATGGATAATGGCATTACGTATCTTGGTGCTAATCAGGAAAATGCAGCCTACCCTTCTGGGTTATGTGCTGAACGTACTGCTATCTTTGCTGCCAACGCACAACATCCAAAAAACAAGATTGTTGCCTTGGCTATTGCGGCCAAGAATGATGAGGGATTTACCAAACTTCCAGTCTCCCCATGTGGAGCTTGCCGACAGGTAATTCTCGAAGTAGAAACAAGATACAAGCAGCCTATAAAAATTCTGCTCTATGGTGAAGAGAATATCTACATGGTAGATTCTGTGGTAGAAATCCTGCCTTTACAATTCACATCATCATCACTTTAACTCAAAATTCACGATCAGTGGCAAGTGGTCGCTGTAACCTCCCTGATAGAAAGTTCCCCTGTATGTTCGCTTAGGCATGATGGCATCACCTTCTCCTTGCAGAAGAAATGGTGAATCGTTGATTTTTGCTTCTTTCAATTCATCTTTTACTTTTCCTGCGATAAGAACATGGTCAAGGCTATTCCATTCGCCACGATATTTATATGTGCCTCTGGCACCATTGGTTCCTGTTGCATTCCAGGTGGCATTGGCAAGTCCTGCCTTATAGAATAATTGCAATGATTCATCATCTTTGTAATCATTGAAATCACCAGTTATGATGGTTGAATGATTAGCATTCCATGAATCACATTCCGAAAGCTTATTCAAGATAGTCTGTGCTGCTCTTTTTCTATAATCTCGTGTTATTCTCTCTCCTCCCCTGCGACTTGGAAAATGCACTACAAATATATTCAGCGTATCACCGTTGCGATATTCACCTTTTATGTATAAGATGTCGCGAGTAGGTCTTTCATCACCTTTGGCTGGTACTTTCAGACAGCTCTGAGTTATCACGCGCAATGATGATGGCTGATAGAGCATCGCCACATCCACCCCGCGCTCATCGTCAGAGTTGGTTATCACGTATTCGTAGCCAGCATTTCGCAAAAGTGAACGACGTGTCAAAGCTATCATCACGCTATCATTTTCAACTTCTGTCAGGCATACGATGTCTGGAAGATGATTCAGCGTACCACAAGAAATGATTTCCTTAGCAAGATTGTTTACCTTTTTCCAATATCTGTCTGGTGTCCAATGCCGTTCTGCTTCTGGTAGGAATTCATAGTCATTTTTCAGGCTGTCGTGCCTACAGTCGAACAGATTTTCACAATTCAGTTCAGCCAGCGTCAATAAGATTGAAAGTAAAAGTCCAAGCATATTAAGGCAGGTCAAAATTCATAGCAACCCATTGAAGGGGTTTCTGGATTTCTTTTTTTGCCATTCAGGTCGTAAGGCAGTATTTTCTTTGGATCGGCAGTTCCTACTGCTTTTGAGATGGAATCAAGGTGGAAATCATAACGTATGCTATCGTTATCCACACGTTTAAAATTCTTAAACGAAGCTTCTATGCCTGTCTCTCCTTCATAAATCACGCTATCCTTTATCGTTGTTGTCCTTGGAGTTTTTATCAGACAACTGGCAATTGTGAATTTGTAGTCAGACTTGTCGTTTCCGTCGCCAAGCACTTCATCCTCCTTCGAGCCTGTTATGATTGAGTTGTATATCGTCAAATCTTTCAGCGGATAGGCTTTATCAGATACGGTGTTGGTAAACATCAGTGCATAGCCAGGAAGTGCTACAAACGGATAAAACTGTGCTATTGTACAATTGTTCACAAACACCTCACCACCACAAACATACAAGCAATTAGCTTCGTTGTTAGTAATCTGGCAATTGTAAATGTCGGCATAGCAGTTGCACAAATACACTCCATAGCCTGCATTATTATGGATTATCGCATTTTCTATTTCAATCTTTGGTTTTGAAGCATCGGCTGAGTCACAAAATATTGCATCTTTTGCACCATGAATATCTGCATTCTGTATGATGTTACCATAAGATTCTTCATAGAAGTGAATACCTTCCCATTGTGCACTTATGTTGTCGTATGGCAGATAATCAAACATTCTGTCGAGCCTGTCACCACGGAACACAATAAAATTGTCTGCTGTCCCCTTAGCCACAAGACTACCATGTACAGATATGCCAGCACCATCATGGAAATATAGTTTTGTGCCCGATGCTATTGTCAGTTTTGCACCTTTCTGCACGTCTATTCCTCCATAGACAATTATTGGAAGTGTGCCTGAAATGGTAGAATCTTTAGTGACTACAACATTCTGCATCTTGTCCGCATTTATTGATACTGCCTGCAATTTCAAACGTTGTGTGCTTTCATTCTCGTATGTAAAAATCAAGTCATCCTCTATAGTTCTGTAAAAATCGGTCTTGTTTTTTGGAGCAGTAATTTCAACAAAAATTCTTATGCTGTCGCCTTTCCGGACATCAAGGTCTATCATTCGGAAACCAGCTTCAGGACTCAGATAGGTTCCATCTACATTCACCCTGAATCCACTCTGATTACCACTATTCAGTCGGATGCTACTGATACGTATTCCACTGGCACTTTTGTTATACACCCAGAAATTAGTTGTTGAACTGCCGATTGTAGTGAAAACCGTGTCTAAACGTATTGTGTCGGAAGCAAACGTTAGTAGGTTATTAGGATTCGGGCTGAAAGAATCATCATCTTTGGCACATCCCGATAATATCACTGCTAATAAGCCGAATAAAAACAATTTACCTATTTTTTCCATTTTTACAACCCTCTTTTGATTGTTCTTGCCAGTTGCATGATTTCTGCTGAGACCATCCCAGCTGTTTCTGTTCGCAGTCGGCTTTCGCCAAGCGAAACCGATTCAAAACCATTCTTCATTGCCAATCTCACTTCGTCGATACTGAAATCGCCCTCAGGTCCCACCATTACAATAATATCTTCATCATCATTGTGCTGCTCGTACACTTCTGTAAACAATGATTTTTTCGGTATTTCCTCATAGCAATGAGCTATGAAACGCCTTCCTTTAGCGTGTGTTGATACAAAATCATCGAAATCTATCATATCCGACAATTCAGGCATCCATGCCTTGCGACTCTGCTTAATAGCAGATATGCATATTTTTTCTATACGCGGCAGTTTTATCTGCCTTCGTTCCGAAAAACGGCAATTCAGGAACACTATCTCATCCACCCCTATCTCTGTAGCCTTTTCTACCAGCCATTCTGTGCGATCCATCATCTTGGTCGGAGCAATGGCAAGGCAGATATGTCCTTTCCAGTTTTTTTTCTGCGGCAGAGTCTCTTTTATTTGGTACTGGCATTTATGGTTGGCTGCCAATGTTACTTCCGCCTGATAAAACGAGCCACTACCATCTATCAGGAAAATCTCATCACCTGCTGCGAGGCGCAGCACTTTGACTGCATGCTGTGCCTCTTCTGCAGGTAATTCATTTTTCTGATTTGCCTGAGGTACGTAGAAATAGCGTTCTTCCTTCAATTTGCGTTACTTCTTTTCTTTAAACAATATTGCAAACATCACTGCCACTACCAGAGCATAACCTGCAAAGATATACCATGTCATTGACCAATCCGGTGTTTCTGCATTATATACATAATGATTCACCACCAAACCAGCAAGCCATGTACCTATACTTGCACCAAGACCATTGGTCATCAGCATAAACAAGCCCTGAGCACTTGAACGAATATCATTGTTTGTGCTCTTATCAATATACAGTGAACCCGAGATATTGAAGAAGTCAAAAGCCACACCATAGACAATGCAACTCAATACGAACATCCACACCCCATTGCCTGGATCGCCAGCACCGAAGAGTCCAAAGCGGAACACCCATGCCAACATTGAAATAAGCATCACAATCTTAATACCAAATTTCTTCATGAAGAAAGGTATCAGCAGAATGCAAAGTGTTTCTGCAACCTGACTCAATGAAATCAGCGCATTTGCATTGTTTGCGCCCCACGTATCAGCGTATGCTGGTATGTCCTTGAAACTTGTGATAAATGTGTTTGCATAGCCGTTTGTAATCTGTAGTGACGCACCAAGCAGCATTGCAAAAATAAAGAATATTGCAAATTGTGAATTTTTGAATAGTTTGAATGCATTGAGTCCTGTAGCCTCCATAAACGTCTGTTCCTTCTTTCCAACCTTGCAAGGGCATTTTGGCATGGTGAGTGCATACAGGCAGAGCAAAAGGCTCAAGCCACCCGATACAAGGAACTGCTCAAAACTATGTTGGAACTGTACGCCATCACCATTCTTTACAAAATTCACAAACAGCATACTACAGATAAATCCCACCGTACCGAACACTCTGATTGGTGGAAAATCCTTCACTGTATCCATTCCAGCCTTTTCCAAACCATTGTAAGCCACAGAGTTCGCCAATGCTATTGTAGGCATGAAGAATGCCACACTGAAAGTATAGCAGGCATACAACAGATTGAACTGCACCTCAGCCCCTGCTGACATTGCATAACCGCCAGCACACAGCATTCCTGCACCAGCCAACAGATGGCAGAGTGAAAGTACTTTCTGTGCAGGCACCCATTTGTCAGCAACTATGCCCATCAAAGCAGGCATGAAAATCGACACAAATCCTTGGGTAGCATAGAAAAGCCAAATTTTGTCACCAAATCCGACATTTACCAAATAACTACCCATTGAAGTCAGATAAGCTCCCCAGACAGCAAACTCCAGGAAATTCATCAAGGCAAGTTTAATTTTCAAATTCATAATCTTATTTTTTAAATACATTTTCTAACAAAAACATAACGAAGTTACAAACAAATTATTGTTGGTCCCTCGTATTGATTCATGCTGATGTCAATTTCCATCTGGTTTCACGATTTCTGCATCATCTGCCGGCCATTGCCATTTGCTCCAATCGTCTGGCTGTGAAGGATTGAAGTTCATGCAATCCTGACGCAAATATTCCACAAGTGGTAATTCCAAATCTTTTATGCCTTGCAATACACATCGGCATATTTCATATGCTCCAAAGGTATTGAAATGTGTGTTGTCGGCTAAAGGTTTGGGCTGATTAGGGAATGTGTTGGCAGGATAATGCACAAGGAATTTCTTGCTCTGTTCTTCACCGTATGTCTCGAAAAGCACTGTTGACATCGCTGTAAGGTCTATCAAAGGCACGTTTTCTCTTGCAGCAACAGCTTTTGCAGCATCAGGATATTCACCATGTGTGTTCAGGTTTTTGCCATCCTGAAAACGGCGGCGGGCTGTAGGTGTGATTAGCACAGGCTTACAACCTTTCTGTCTTGCTTCATCAATCATTCTTTTGAGGTTGTAGGAAAAATTGTACCATGCACCACTTCCTACTCCCTTGTCCTTCTCGTCATTATGACCAAACTCTATAAACACATAATCACCTGCTTTTGCCTTGTGCATCACGGCAGCCCAGCGGTTTGTAGCAATAAAGGATGTGGTACGCTCCCCACTTTCAGCAAAGTTTGCCACAGAAACCTTGTCGCTGAACCATCGTGGCAACATCTGTCCCCAACTTGCCCAAGGTTCTTTTTCCTGGTCGGTGACAGTGGAATTGCCACAGAGAAAAACTGTAATTGCACTATCTGTCCTTTCTATTGTTACATCTTTGACTTGTGGATTATTACCGCAAAACTCTATTGTGAGCAGACTATCCCAGTTGGCATATCCTTTTTCACGGTCTTTCAGTTTTATGGTTTTCCCGTTATCGTCAATAAAAGGCGATCGCTTGTTCACAGTAAAGGTCACCGTTTGGAACTTGCCTTTGTCGGTGTGTATGTTTTCATAGAACAACCGACGCGATTCGGCTTTTATCCAAGTGTCGCCAAAGGATTTCTTACTTCCAAGAACTGCAGTTACCTTATAGTTGCCATCAGGAACATTAAAGGTTTTTGTGATTGTTTTTGCTGTGCTGCCTGCAAAAATAAGACTGCAACATGCAGACAGTAGCGCAGATTTTACGATTTTAGTCTTCATAATTTTTAGTAAGTTACTTATCAGTTTTCTTCTTTCTTTTTTTTCCGAATAGTTCGCCAAACGATGAAAATTCCTTTTTTATCAGTAATCCTAATCCTTGTGTGTTTAGAGCCGACTTAGTGAAATAGCGTTCGTTTGTCTGATTGTATGCTTTCAGACTCAAGTTTCCATTTTGCGTCAGCATGTACTGGATATCGAAATCTCCGATGAAATTTGTCTGAGCCGTATTTATATTGTCACGATAACCAAACTGTCCGTTGAATAGTAGTCGGTTGTTGAACATTCGTCCACTTACCATGCCTTCGTATTGTGCATTTTCCCATCCTTCTGTTCCAGTCGAGATGTTGGCTCCGAAATTCCAGTTGTTTGTCTTAAGCACTTGTGACAACATGGTGTTCAGTTGGGAACTGATGGTTCCCGACAAAAGACTTTGCATTGCAAGTGTTGTTTGCGAACGTGATACGTTCTGGTCGGCATTGTTCACACCTCGTGTATAGAAACGTCCAATACCAAGCAAATACACCACCTGCTGGTTCATATCTTCTTCACTATTTATAATGCTGCGAATCATCTGCTTTTCATCAGAGTTGACGGTTGGTAAGTCTAAATCGAAATTCACTTTCGGCTGCTTCGGCTGACCAGTGATATTCATTAGGCAATTCACACGTATAGTGTTGTCGGTGAAACTGGTACCTAATGCAAGGTCGGAAAGCGAGACGTTGTTTACGGTATAAAGTGCCTGCAGATTTATCATTGCATCATAAGGATCTCCGCCAAATACTATGCTTCCACCATCTTGAAACTGGAAGTCTTTTTTCAGAATGTTCTGCAAGGTCAATGAATAGTCGCCACGACTTACGTTGTACGTTCCGTATAATCCGAATCTGCCTTTATTGTAGTAGTTTGCTTTTAGTGTGCCATTGCCGTATAGCGTAATATAATCATTTGATTTGTTATCCATCAAGACTCTTATCTGTGAGTTTTCGTCCACATTCAAAGTGAAATTACAATAAAGGTTGGAACGCAACCTATTTCCGTCATCATCGGTTTGTGAGCTCGTCGAACCATCGTTATCGTTATCGTTTATCCCGCCCTTGTCCCTGAAAGTAATAAACTTCTGAGTATTCAGATAGTTCTGCACCACAGCATTGTAGGTAAACGTAGAACCTTTCAGTGGCGTTACATCGGCATTTATTTCCACACTTCCGCTGATGCCATGCATCTGCACGTTGCCTTTCGCAAATACTGTGCCGTAGAAAGATTCTCCATAGAAATCATCAAAGTCGTATGCAAGTATCTTATCTGTGTCGAAATCTATGTCAAATGTCATCCTTGTGAGCGATTTATGATGAAGTCCTCCATTAACGACTACGGAATTATTGTATTTGTCGTATGCCTTGACATTCTTGAACAAAATATCGTCTGGTACGAAATAAACCGTATCACCGCGCACTTCATAATCGGTTCCCAGAACATGAACATGGAATTTGGCATTTGCACTTACTGCTCCCACCAGTTGTATGGAACTTAACGGACCCACTAACTGCAGATTTCCATTGCACCTGCCAACTGTACTATCCATCACATCCTCCACGAAATATTGCAGGAATGCCATGTTGGTATTGTCAGGAACTAATTTCAAATCAACATAGTTTTTCGATGGTGACACGTATCCATTTACACTCACGTGTCCATCAGCTTCATCTAAGGAATAGGCATTTATATCTATTTGCTTTTCTTCTCTATTCCATTCAGCCTTGATTGCCATGTCGCCTAAATCACCATACTCAAACTGAAATTTGCGACAGTTCAAATCTGCATAGGCAATCGGATTGTCAAAAGCCGCTTTCACAATAGCCTTTCCTGATGCCAGACCACAGAAATCGACGCTATGAAAATCAACTGCGTCTAAGATGTATTCCAGATTCATATCGTGGAGCGAGACCACAATACTATCGTTGTTGCTGGCGGAGGCTATTCCGTCGATGCTAAGGAACTGGTCACTATGCCGTATTTCCAGATTTTTCGCCACAACTGTATTGTTGGCATATTCAATCTTTGCAGGTGCTACACTCCACACGCTATCGTTGAACACAAGTTCTGATGGCTGTATGTTCACCCTAACGGCTGGTTTTTTGTCATCGTCAAGGAAAAATGTTGTACCAGCATTGATGCGCCCGTTGAATCTACCACTCATTGGATTATTCCATGAAATGGCTGATAAAAGATTATCATTCGAAGCAGCAACATCAATATTGAAATCATACTCTGTTCTGCGGTTTTGCGGTTCTGCGGTTGCACGTTTTTTCAGGTGCACATTGCACGTAATGGTATCGTTTGGTGTATCCAAATCCAATGTAAAATCATGGTACGTCTCGCCCTTGTATTCAAATGAAGGCAGCAGCATCCTGACATTCATCTTGTCTGAATAGCCGTCAATTTCTCCTTGTATGATTGTTTGCTCGGCAAGTTTTATTGGTAGTTGCACAATCTTGCTCAATGCTTCTGGATTGAGTAGCTTTATGTCTAAACTGTATTTGTGTTTGTTTGTATAATTTAGCATCGGCAGACCTGGCATAGAAGGTATGCGCAGTTGGATGGCGTGTGTAAAATCGGCTGGTATGTCTGCAAAATTGAAATCGCCCTGAATGCTAACTTCTGCCACATCACTTTTAAAAGTAACCCGACGCTCTCCAGCAACGGTATCTGCCATCAAGTCAATCCTGTCAATATTCAATTCCGTAGTTGACGATGCCATCACAAAATCCTTGGCATGTATCTGACCAATGAATTTGTCAATATTCATCTCATTCATATCGGCTGTTAGTCTTGTTGAGAACGTTGTGTTCGGATAGGATTTCATCAGATGCATAGCATTTGGATTCACATCTTTCACATCAATTTCTGCCGATAGTCCTTCTACTATGCTCCAGATTCCATTTGCCGTTATCTTGCCGTTTGCATCATCTACAATCGCCTGCAGTTCCATGTCGGACGTGAGAGTCGAAAAGGAAGTGGTATTACCTTTTATACCTATGGTGATATTGTTAAAGGTGTAGCCCTGATAATCAAAACGACTTATTTTTCCCT
Source organism: Prevotella sp. (assembly GCA_045597685.1). Taxonomy (GTDB): domain Bacteria; phylum Bacteroidota; class Bacteroidia; order Bacteroidales; family Bacteroidaceae; genus Prevotella. Next base: position 8,212 of record JAZLKO010000010.1, on the reverse strand, counting down.
TCAGTTCATTATTGCCAATCCTTACGTCGCCTGCAACCTTGCCAAGACTATTATTGGCAAGCAGTTTTGCTAAATCCAACCCATCTGTTTTCAGCACGCCCTTTGCATTTTTCCCTATAAGCGTGCCATCCACAACAACATTACCAAGCGAACTTGTCAGTTTTCCTTTGGCTGCAAACATCCTATTGTCTGTTTTCAAATTGCCTGAATAGCCAATGTCGCCTAATCTTCCCACTACCTCTGGCAGTTTCACTATCTGGCAGAGTGAAGCCATAACGTCACTCTTCACTACAAGTTTTCCTATGTTGGCATCAACATTCTTGAACTTTGAAGATAAGTTGCCGTTTGCTACAAGTTGGATAGAATTATCGGTAGCCAGCAAGTCCAATGCGTCAATTCTGAGTTCGTCCTTGCCACCTTCTATATTGGCTGTGAGGATAATTCTCTTATCAAAATTCTTCAATGCTGGCAATACCGAATAAAAATCCCTTGACGCCACAGCCGATTGTCGCACCTTTGCCGTAAAATGCTTCGACTTGGCATCATAACCAATTGTATCGATATTGATGTTCGATTGGTCGAGTTTCAAGTTAAACGCACTTACACCATAAGTCTTCTTCGCAAACGAAACATCAATGTTCACCGACAGATTTTCAATATCCAATGTTTTCGTTGGTTCCTGAGCCTGTCGAAGGATCGTTTCCAACTTGCATATCCGAGCCGAGAGATTGTCATCAGTAAGTGAATTGAGAGCAATCATCGTGTTCAAATCAGTCAAACGAATGTCGTTGTGCAAATCGTCAAAATGGATATTCCCACGACGTATAGTAAAATCTTTTATCTTCAGGTCGAGTGGTGTGTGTGTGGTATCTTCAGAAGCAAATGCTTCGACAATGAACTGGAAGTTATATTTTTGTGGTTCAGTTCCATTAGCGGCTATTTTATGAATGTCGGCATTCAGACCATAAAACTCAATTGAGTTCACACGCACCTTCTTATCCTTTATCAAACGCCATATTTCAATATCAGCCGAAAGCCTGTCTGACTGCAGCATCTTCTTATGCTGCTGATCATAAATCAGCACATCATCAACAACGGCTTTGTTTGGCAACCCTAAATAAACACGCCCAACTGAAACTTCGGTATTAAGTTTTTCCGATAGTAATTTGCTTATGGTCGAACCAATATAATACTGAAAACTGCTAACATGCGGTAGCACAATCATTGCTAAGCAGGTTATCAAAACCAGCCCCAACAAACATCGCATTATAACTTTCAGTATTTTCATTTTTTTAGGTGAGATTGATACTATAGTTTTCTATAACTATCTATAGTTTCTATAGCTTTCTATAATCTCAGCTCACTACATTTATCGGGGTTCCTTCTATGTAGGCTTTTACGTTTGCTATCAGGATATTCATCAGCCTTTGGCGCGCCTCAAGCGAAGCCCATGCTATGTGCGGAGTGATAAATGCGTTTGGCGCATTCAGCACAGGATTGTCTGCATGAGGTGGTTCATTCGTCAGCACATCAGCACCAAAAGCTGCTATCCTGCCACTTTTCAATGCTTCTGCCACAGCATCCTCATCAACCAATCCTCCCCTGCCAGTATTTATTATTATCACATTTTTCTTCATCAACGAAATACTTTCCGAATTGATAGTCTTATGTGATTGCTCTGTAAGCGGACAATGAAGGGAGATTATGTCTGAATCTTTCATCAGCTGTTCCTTCTCCACTTTATAGACTCCTTCTGGAAGTTCATTCTGACTGCGATGGGTATAAACAATGACACGCATTCCAAAACTTTGGGCTATTCGAGCCACTTTTTCTCCGATATTGCCAAAACCTATTACTCCAAAAGTCTTACTCGAAAGTTCTGTACAGGTGTAGTCCATGTAGCAGAAATCCTTGCTACGACTCCATCTGCCTTTCAGGTTTTCGTCTGCATAATGCTGTACGTGGTTTGTTATGTTGAGCAGCAGAGCAAATACTGTTTGTGCCACGCTGTCGGTAGAGTATGCTGGTGCGTTAGCAACGATTATCCCATGTTCCGATGCTGCTTTGCAATCCACCACATTATAGCCTGTAGCAGCAACAGTAATCATTTTCAGGCATGGTAATTGACTGATTATATTCCTATCGAGAATCACCTTGTTGGTAATTGCAATGTCGGCACCTTCAAGGCGTTCCACTACCTTTTCTGGTTCGTCATGGTCATAGACCACCACCTCGCCGAGTTTTTTCATTTCATCCCATGACAAATCCTTTTGTGTCATGGCAAAACCATCAAGAACAACAATTTTCATTTCATTATTTACTTAAACAACTTCTGTGCTACGGCTTCAAGATAGTCGCGGCAGTTCATCCATGTGTGACCACCTTCTGGGTTGTAGAAGGTGTGCTCTATTCCCACTTCCTGCAAATAGTTATGCAGATTGCGTGACGCCTCGATAAGGAAATCATCACGTCCTGTACCTAAATACATGTAGTGCAGATTCTTCTTCAGCGTTTCGGCTGGTGCATAAACTCCATTACTAAAATTAGCCTTGTATTCCTCACCAAAGATTGCTGGAGCAAAGGCGCATACATAATGGAACTTGTCTGGATTACCAAAGCCTGTTGCTAAAGCCTGTCTGCCACCGAGCGAGAATCCTGCTACAGCACGATTGTCGGCATCGGTCAGCACCTTATAGTTTGCTTCGATGAACGGCATCACATTTTTCGTAATTTCATCAACCACAATCTGCGTGTTTATAGGGTCGTAGCGATCTGCCAATTTGCGCAATAGCATTTCTGGATATGGATTGGCGTATGGCATCACAACAATCATCTTCTTTGCCAGACCTTTGGCTATAAGGTTGTCGAGGATTATGTTGGCATTGCCTACCTTTGTCCAAGTCTCGTATGTGTCGGTCATGCCATGGATAAGATACAGCACAGGATACTTTTCTTTCCCATCAGGGTTGTAGCCTGCTGGAGTATAAACGCACATCGGACGCTCGAATCCAAGGTCGGAATGATAGTAGCGATAGGTGATTTTGCCATGTGGCACATCCTGAATATCCTGCATAGACGGTTCGGCAGCACGAATATCTACGAGTGAATTCTTAAAGCCTTCGTTAGGGAAGATGTATGGGTTCTGCGGGTCAGTAATCTGTGTGCCATCCACTATGAAGCAATATGGATAGATGTCGGGCTTTGCTGCATTTACGGTTAGGCTCCACACTCCATCAGCATCTTTCTGCATTGGCTGGCGCTTACTCAGCATCTGCGCATCGAGTTCTACATTCTGCGCATTGGCATCACGGAAACGGAACGTTACGCTTCCATCGGCATTATATTCAGGCGACTTCACACCAGGAGAGAAGAATTTCTTCATCACCTCTGGAGTAAGCTTCTGATCGTCGAGATTCTTTTTTGCAGCACTTGCCGGTGGCTGTTGCTCGCCCATGTTTGCGTATGGGTCGCCATCCTGAAAGAGCAAACGCAGGGAGTTGTCGAGGAAATGGCGTGCATTCATCCAGGTATGACCGAACTTGTCGGTAGTAAAAAGCTTGCGGTTACGTATGCCTTTCTTGTCGAGGAAGTCCATGTATTCCTTTGCATTGCCATAGAGGAAGTCGTCTGTGCCCACACCCAACCAAAACAGATGAATCTTGCTGTTTGTCGTTGCTGCATCGTCATACACGCCATTAGGTAGCGATGTTGAGGTGAAAGAACTATATGAGCAGAGCCAAGAGAACTTGTCGAGATTGGTCAGACCTATTGCTAATCCCTGATTGCCACCACGCGAAAAACCACCTATTGCACGATTATCGCGATTGTTGATAGTGCGATAGTTAGCCTCAACAAACGGCATCAGGTCGTTTAGCAAATCCTTGCTGAAAGGGTCGCCTTTACTAAAATCTATCTCTGGCAGTCCTTGTTTTTTATCGGCAGATGGCTGCTTGCTGTATAGCAATGTTGGGTTGCCGTATGGAAGAACTACAATCATCTCCTTTGCTGCACCTTCTGCAATGAGATTGTCGAGGATGAAGTTCAGACGCCCCACCTTAAAATAAACCTCTTCTGTGTCGGTAGTACCGCTGATGAGATACATCACAGGGTATTTCTTCCCTGGATTCTTGTCGTAGAATGGTGGAGTATAGACAATGGCATTATTGTAGAGCCCTAATGTCTTGGAATAATAATTATGGTAGCTCACGCTTCCATGAGGTACATTCCTCATTTCATGAATCTGCCCATCCTTGCGCATGTCGAGCAAAGAATTCTTAAAGCCTTCGTTAGGGAACCAGTCAGGGTTCTGAGGGTCCATAACACTATTACCGTCAACCATGAAGCAATAAGGATAAATATCAGGAACGGCAGGACCGAGAGTTACCGACCAAACATCGTTTTCACCTTTCGTCATGTCCTTAACGCCAGCAAACTGCACATTTACCTTTACATCTTTTGCCGTACTGCTACGGAAACGGAATGTTACCATATTGTCAGGATTAACTACAGGTGATGGTGCAGCAGGTCCCCAGTTGCCAGGTTGAGCCATTATAGCACCACATGAAAAATCAGAAATCAAAAATGAGAAATGAATTAGGATAAGTGTAGCAAATAGTTTTTTCATATTAATTATATTTTTTTAATCGTGCAAAGATAATAAAATTTCCACTAAAAGACCATTAATAAAATTGACAACCCACACGATTTAACTAAAATTAACCGATTTGAGTCATTTTTCGTCTTGCGGTGCGCGGCGTATTTACTCCACCTTCTCACTACCTTATCTCCACCCTTCCACTACCTTATCTTTGCCTTATCGCTACCTAACATTCGATTGTTCTTCGATTGTTCTTCGATTGATATTCGATTGTTATTCGATTGTGAATCGAAGAACAATCGAAGAATAAACGAATATGAATCGAAGATTTATCGAATAACAGCTTTACATAAGGCTTTTATGAGGCGGACATAAGGTAGGGATGAGGAGGGGTTTTCACTTTTTTTTGAAGAAATGCGCTGAATGGCAAGGAAAATCATAAATCTATCCAAAAAACATGAAAAAAAATATTGTAGTTGTAAATAATTGTGTATCTTTGTGCCTTGAATAAAACTATCCGTTGGAACATCAATTATTAAACAACAATATGACAGCAGATGAACTTCGCAATGAGTTGGGTAGCCTTATATGGAAGACGGCAACCAACCTCGTACATGGTGGCAAGGTGTCGCCTGTCCAGTTTATGGATTTTATGCTTGGCAGTCTTTTTTATCGCTTTATTTCAGAGGATGTAATCGACTACTGCAACAAACTGATGAGGGATGCTGGTGTGCCGAATCCTGACTATGCCAACATGCCTGATGAGATGGCTGAGAATGCTCGGGAGCAGATTATCAACGCCAAAGGATTCTTTATTTTGCCTTCGCATCTGTTTATAAATGTAGCTAACAAGGCGAAGAACAATCCTGAGCTCAACACCACTCTTGCCAACAATTTCCGTGCTTTTGAAGAAAGTGCCATCGGCACGGCCAGCGAGAGCGACGTGAAAGGCTTGTTTGCCAACTTCAACACCAACGACCCCGGCCTTGGCGGAACTGTTGCCGAGCGTTGCGAGCTTCTGACCACCCTTTTGGAGAGTGTCCGCGACCTTGAGTTTGCCAAGTATCAGGACTCAGGGCTTGATGTGTTCGGCATCTGTTACGAGCATCTTATCAAGATGTATGCCCTTAACTCTGGCACAAAGGGAGGCGAGTTCTACACTCCTGCTGAGGTTAGTTTCCTGTTGGCAAAGATTGCAGCAAGCGGTCGCACGTCGGTGAACAAGGTCTATGACCCTGCCTGCGGCAGCGGTTCCTTGCTGCTGAAGTTCAAGGAGATACTTGGAACGAAGAATGTCATCGATGGTTTCTTTGGTCAGGAGATAAACCTGAAGACGTACAACCTGTGCCGCATGAACATGTTCCTGCATAACGTGAACTACGACCATTTCGACATTCAGCAGGGCGACACGCTGAAGAATCCTCGTCATGCCGATGAAGAGCCTTTTGATGCCATCGTGTCAAACCCACCTTATTCCATACCGTGGGATGGAGCCAACGACCCTACCCTTATCAACGACCCACGTTTCTCGCCTGCTGGAGTGCTTGCACCAGCCAGCAAAGCCGACCTTGCTTTCACCATGCACATGCTCTCGTGGCTCTCAACGGAAGGCACGGCAGCCATCATCGAGTTCCCCGGAGTGCTTTATCGCGGTGGTGCAGAGCAGAAGATTCGTCAGTATTTGGTGAGCAACAACTATGTTGACACGGTTATTCAGCTTCCTCAAAACCTTTTCTTTGGCACCTCCATTGCCACTTGCATCATTGTTCTGAAGAAGAACAAGCCCGACAACCGCGTATGCTTCATCGACGCAAGCAACGAGTTCATCCACGAGGGCAACAAGAACAAGATGAGCGACGAGAACATAGAAAAGATTTACGAGACGCAGTTCAACAAGGCGGAGACAGAGTATTTCAGCAAGGTTGTGACCACAGCCGACATTGAAGCCCAGAAGTTCAATCTGTCCGTATCCACATACGTAGAGAAGGAAGACACCTCCGTGGAGGTCAATATTGACGAACTTAACGAACGTATCGCAAGAATAGTCTTTCACGAAACCGAACTGCGCCAGCAAATAGATGAACTCATTAAAGAACTGTAGCCGATGGAAAGCATAGAACAAATGATAACCCGCCTTTGCCCTGAGGGGGTGGAGTATGTGAAGTTGGGGGAAATTGGCACCCAATTTAATGGTTTGTCGGGAGCGTCAAACAAATGGAAAGACATAGGAAATTGTAGATTCATTGACTATATGAATGCCTATAAAAATATAAGTATTGATGTTACAAATTTGCCTTACGCAACAGTTCAAAATATAGGAAAACAGATTGAATTGAGAAAAGGTGATGTTCTTTTTACTGCGGCATCAGAAACTCCAGACGAATGTGCTTTGTCTGCTGCAATTGAAAGAGATTTGCCTAAAGGAGTGTTTATGGATGATCATCTTTTCGGCATAAGAATAAATGATGATTCGAAAGAAAAAGTAATGCCTGGATATCTCAAATATTTATTCCGTTCTAGCGGTATTAGAAGTGAAGTAAACAAATCTGTTCGAGGAGTCACAAGATTCTATATTTCTAAAAAAGACTTTATGTCTCTCTCAATCCCTCTCCCCCCAATGGAAATTCAAGTCCGCATTGTTGAAGTTCTTGATAAGATGACTACACTTACAGCGGAGCTGGAAGCGGAGTTGGAAGCTCGCAAGCAACAATACGAGTATTATCGCAATAATCTCTTTAAGTTCAAAGAGGGTGAATGTGAATGGAAGAAGATTGGAGAGATAGCATATTATCCAAAAGTAAGAATTAAATCTGAAATGCTAACAGTTAACACCTATGTTGGTGTAGAAAGTCTTGTTAAGAATAAAGGCGGTAAAACTATTTCATCTTCTGTGCCTGAAGGTGTAGCTATTGAGTTCCTACCACAAGACATATTGATTGGCAATATCAGGCCTTATCTCAAAAAGATATGGTTATCTGATTGTCAAGGTGGTACAAATGGCGATGTTGTTTGCATTCGTGTTCTTGATAGTAAGGAGATCATGCCAAAGTATCTCTATTACATATTAGCATCAGACGCATTCTTTGACTATAATAATAGTCATGCAAAAGGTGGCAAAATGCCAAGAGGAGATAAGAATGTAATTCTTGGCTATGAGGTCCCTATCCCCTCAATGGAAGAGCAATCTCGCATAGTTTCCATTCTTGGTCGATTTGAAGCCCTCACTACGGATTTGCAGAAAGGCTTGCCAGCCGAGATTAATGCTCGCCGCCAGCAATATGAACACTACAGAAACAGACTGCTGGCCTTTGAGAGGAGATAGATGGCGATAGATAGCTATAGAAAGCAATAGAAAGCAATAGAAAGCAATAGAAAACTATAGATTGCTATAGATTGCTATAGAAATCTATTGAGAACTATAGAGAACTATCGAAAACCATTAACCATTAACCATTTAAAAATAGCAATGATGAATGAGTCCACTTTAAAAAGTGTCTTTTAGGTTAAACATCTGCCTTGAAACAGAAAACCTGGGCTTCAATGCTGGCCAAACAGATATTTCTGCTAAGAGCGTTAAATATTCGCGAAAGACCTTCATCGGGTCAAAAATGGTCT
>JAZLKO010000009.1:0-29325 GCA_045597685.1 Prevotella sp. | reverse complement strand
TCAGAGTTGAACTGATTGTAGAACTTTAGAGAGTTCACGCCTTTGAAAATATTTCGTTCCATACCACAAAGGTAGGAATTATCTTTGAAATGATATTAAAATTAACAAATTTTAGTGCGCACTAAACGCCTATACCTAATTTCTTTTTTATCAGCATTCCCAGAACTATTGGTACGAACATCAACACAATATTCTGCATAAATAGTTTTCCTATAGGGAGATTAACCTTTATTTCCTCGCCAAGTAGTCCTGAACAAACAAGTCCCATAATTAGCGGGATTGTGAACATGGTGATGATGCTGCTACAAGCCGTGAGTGATACTGACAGAGCCACATCGCCCTTGACAAGCATTGAAAAAACATTCGACGAACTGCCGCCTGGCGAACAAGCTATCAGCACGAAGCCTATTACGAAAAGCGGTGGCATTCGCAGTACAATAGTAAGCAAATATGCAATCAGGGGTAACAGGATTAATTGTCCGATGAGCCCAATAATCACAGGTTTCGGTCTATCTTTAAACAGCTTGAAATCAGACCATTTCAAGTTGAGTCCAAGTTCGAACATCAAAACGGTAAGTATTGGTATTACTATCCAGATGGTATTCATGTTTTCAATGATTAGCACCACCAAGTGCGATGTACAATGATATTACAGCTTGTATGCCAGACTCTTTGTTTGTAATTTCGTTCAGTTGGGCATTAAGTAGTGATTCCTGCGACGTAAGGACTTCAAGATAGGTGATATTGCCATGATTCATCAATTCTTTCGTGGCTTCATAAGCTGAAGAAAGTGCCTCTACCTGATGACGGAGAATTGGCATCTTGCGTTTTGTAATTGAACAATTGATAAGTGCCTTATTAACTTCGTTGCCAGCAAAAGAGAGTGCATCAGAGAATTTTTCTTTGGCAAGATTCTGCTCTATTTGTGCTATTTTGTGTGCAGCAGAAAGTTGTCCATTGGCAAATATTGGTGCTGTAAGACCAGCAAGTGCATCCCAAATGACTTTCCCTGGATTTACTATGCCACCACTCCCATTAGTCCAACCCACTGTGCCTCGAAGGTTGAGCGACGGATACATGTTGGCTTTTGATTGCAAGACTCCATAATAGGCAACCTCAACGGCACGCTGTGCAGAGCGGACATCAGGACGATTCTTCAAGATTTCAACAGGTAGGCCTGTTCCGATAAACTCTGGCATACGGAAATCGCTGAGTTTACCTCGTTTGACTGCATGAGGGTCTTCATCGAGCACAAAGCATAGCGCCTGTTCATTAATGGCAATAGCCTGCTCAATGTCTAAAATTTGAGTCTGAACATCGTAGAGGGAGGCTTCCATTCGGCTTACACCTGCGCTAGTGCTCAATCCTGCACTCATCAGTGCTTTCTGGGTTTCCACTGACTTTATGCGAAGGGCTTCGGTTGCCTTCAGCACTTCCATCTCATTGTCGAGCATAAGTAATTTGTAATATATGCTCGCAATATCTGAAACAATCTGGCATTGCACTGCCTGAAGCATATCCTGAGCCTGTGCAACATAGGCTTTAGCCTGTTCCTTTTTATTTCTCATGCTGCCAAAAATATCAGCCTGCCATTGAGCTATGAGTGGAACATTATAGACCTTCGACGTTAGACCATCGAAACGTGTAATCCCAGCCTGTGGCGACAGAGTGAGTGAAGGCAGAAAAGCTTTCTTTGCTGTGGAAAGATTGATTTCCATCTCCTGAATCTGCATTTTAGCCTTTTCCACATCAGAAGTCAACGTGATACCTTTTTCTATATAAGCAAGAAGAATTGAATCGCTAAAGAAAGTTCTCCAACTGATGTCAGCCAGATTGCTGTTGGATGCTAATTGCTTTACAGAACTGTCTTCACCATAAAGATTTTCGGAGACAGTATTCGCTGGTGTGTATTTACTATAAAGCGAATTTGAAGTCTTGCACGAACTGATGCAGAGGGCAAGACTGATGATAATAAATATTTGATGTTTTTTCATTTTTGCGTTTTTTTTGCCGGAATGTCCGGAGGTTCCGGGATTTCCGGAGGTCGTTATTCATGGATTTTCGGTCATTTGACCTTGGACTCTTTCGTGTAGTTTCTGGAAGAACATATAGAACACTGGCACAACAAATATGAGAGCCACCGTGCCTACTACCATACCTCCGATTACACCGAGAGCAAGAGAACGGTTACCCATTGCACCAGCACCGCCTTCAACAACCAACGGTATCATACCAATAACCATACATGCCACCGTCATGAGGATTGGACGCAGACGATCCTTACATGCTGCGTATGCTGCATCATAGATACCCATGCCTTGCTTGCGCTTATCCACTGCAAACTCGGTGATTAGGATGGCGGTCTTTGAAAGCAGACCAATCAGCATTATCACACCAGTCTGTAGATAAATGTTGTTGGTGAATCCAAATGGAGTTAAAGGTGCAGTTATGAGATAAGCGCCCATAAGTCCGAATGGAATTGAGAACAGCACAGAGAATGGTATGAACCAGGAGTTGTAGAGACAAGCCATAATAAGATAGATAAGGATTACGCAAATGAGATAGATGAATACTGTCATATTGCTTCCTGCGTTGGCTTGTTCTTCACGCGACATTCCACCATATTCATAACCATAACCAGTAGGCATAGATTTGTCGAAAGTTGTCTTTATGGCTTCCATTGCCTGACCTGTTGAATATCCTGAATTGGCAGTTATGCTCAGAGTGATTGATGAATAGAGATTGAAACGTTTCTCTGAGTTTGAGCCCACTGTTGATGTGAGTTTGACAAACTGGGATATTGGTGCCATTGTGCCATTGGCTGTCTTTACATAAATATTGGTCAGAGATTGTGGGTCAAGACGGTAGTCGGTTGGAGCCTCTGCCATCACACGATAAATCTTTCCGTACTGATTGAAGTTTGAGACGTAAGCACCTCCGCAGTAAGAACCGAGCACGCTGAGTACATCCTTTGGAGAAATACCTGCACGCTGGCAGATAGTGGCATCCACGTCAACGGAATATTTTGGATAGTCATCAGAATAACTTATGTACACCGACCCAATTTCAGGTGTATTCTGTAGTTCGCTGATAAACTTCTTGACATTTGCCAAGAAAGCTTTTGAGTCACCACCCTGATGATCCTGCATTACAAGTTCGATGGCATTACCCTGTCCGTAGCCTGGGATCTGAGGCTGCTGCAAAGGCAGGACTTGTGCTTCCTTGATGGACTGGCACTCGGTATAGAGCTTGTATTGCAGCATGTCCATCGAATGCTCAATACCTTCACGTTCATCCCAATTCTTGAGTCGGATAATAATCAGACCATTGTTTGAGCCCATTCCTGAAATGATACCAAAGCCTGCAACCTTTGCAATATGCTCCACCTCTTCATACTTGCTTGCAATTTCTTCCACTCTGGACATAACTTCTTCAGTTTGTTTTATTGTATAGCCTGGAGGAGTTGTTACATTGACCAGCATCACGCCCTGGTCTTCCTGTGGAACAAGTGCTGTTGGAGTTATCTTCATCAACCAAACCATTAACACAGCAGCAGCCACAAGACCAATCCAAGATATTGCAGGCCATTTCATGAACTTGCCAACGGCATGAGTGTATTTCCTGAACAATGAACCATAGGCTGCATCGTAGGCTTTTCTCACAAAATAGTTGATGTTTTTCTTGGACTCTTTTCCTTCGGGACGCAGCATCACTGCACATAATGCAGGACAAAGCGTCAAGGCATTTACTCCAGAGAGTCCTACTGCTGCTGCAAGAGTGACACCAAACTGAGTGAAGAATGTTCCCGACGTGCCAGGCATGAACGTTACAGGGATGAATACCGCCATGAAGACAAACGTACAGGACATTACGGCTGTAAAAACTTCATGAATGGCACTATTTGTAGCCTTTACAGGATTAGTCTCACCGCCATCAAACTTGGCTATTACTGCCTCGACAACCACGATGGCATCATCGACCACCGTACCAATAGCAAGCACCAGTGCAAACAGAGTAAGAATATTGAGCGAGAAGCCTGCCATTTTCACTATTGCAAACGTTCCTATCATAGAGACGATGATTGATATCGTAGGAATCACCGTTGCCTTGAAACTCTGAAGGAAGAGATAAACCACCAAAACCACGAGAATGATTGCAATAATCAGAGTCTCAACAACATTGTGCATAGCTGCAAAGAGGAAGTCGTTTGCATTCTGAAGTTTACAGAATTCCAAGCCTGGAGGCAACTGAGGTTCTATCTCTTTATAGAGCTGATCAATCTGATTGTTAACACTTGTAGCATTAGCACCTGCCACCTGACTTACCATAAACACAACTCCTGGCTTTCCATCAACAGATGAAGTAAATGTGTAGTTGAGAGCACCGAGTTCAATATCAGCCACATCACGAAGACGGAGCATTGTACCATCAAGGTTGGCTTTGATTACAATATCCTCAAATTCGGAAATGGATTTCAGACGACCTTTATACTCCATTGTGTATTCATAGGTATTGTCAGAATGCTCACCAAGTGAACCAGCAGGAGAAACGATGTTTTGAGTTGACAGAGCTGCAAAAACATCATCAGGGACAAGACCATACTGCAGCATAGCATCAGGCTTAATCCAAATACGCAATGAATAAGTGTTGCCTAAATTCTGCACATTACCCACTCCATTGATACGAAGCAGACGTGGTACTATGTTAATATCAATATAGTTGGTAATGAAATCACCATCAAAACGTCCATCAGTACTTTTCAGTGCGGTAATCTGTAGTGTACTATTCTGGCGTTTATACACCTGCACTCCAACCTGCGTCACTTCTGCTGGCAGAAGACCGAGCGCTTTCGACACACGGTTCTGCACATTGACAGTAGCCATGTCAGGGTCTGTGCCTTGTTCAAAATATACTGTGATGTTAACATCACCAGTAGAAGATGCTTCCGAGGTCATGTAAGCCATGTGCTCTACGCCATTGATTGACTCTTCAAGAGGCATTATCACGGAATTCATACATGAGGTAGCATCTGCTCCTGTATATGATGTTTGAACATAGATTGTCGGTGGGGCAATATCTGGGTATTGCTCAATCGGCAGAGAGGTAAGCGAAATAAATCCGACGAGCAACGTCACAATGGCAATAGCACCAGCCATCACCTTGCGACTTATAAAGAAATATGATTTTTCCATAATGCGTTTTTTTACTGGATTTTATGGATGAGCCTGCCCTGAGCCTGTTGAAGAGTCATCGAATTTCACAACTTGACCATCTTGTACATTGCTTGCACCAACGGAAACTATCTCATCACCCTCTTTCAATCCTTCTGTGACGATGTAGTCCTTTCCGTCGCTTTGCGATGCAACCTCTATAACCGTTGCCTTTGCTTTGCCTTCTTTGGTCACAAGATAAACCAAAACTTTATTCTGTAGCTTTACGGTAGCAGTCTGTGGAATAACGATTATGTCTTCGTATTTTACAGGGTAGAGCACAGAACCAGATATTCCCGAATTCAGCTGACCGTCAGGATTTGGAAATTCTGCCCTGCATGCAACAGCACCAGTCAGCATGTCAACGACTCCCGACACACTCTTTATTTTTCCTTTGTGATTATAAATATTACCATTTTTCAGTTGCAGTTCAACAGCTGGCGAATATTTGCGCACGATTGTGGAAAAATCAGAATCATCGCTACCGAAATCATTCTTAATCTCTATCAGTGTGTTCTCATCTATTGAAAAATCGGCTGTTACTGTACTATTGTCACTAATGGTAGCAAATGGTGTCGCAGAAGAAGGTCCTGTCTGGTCACCTACACGATACGGAATAGTACCTATCACTCCAGAAACAGGAGCAGTAACAGTGCAATAGCTTAATGTGACTTTAGCTTGTGCTACCTGTGCTTCGGCAAGTTTCACCTGTGCCTGTGCATTCTGGTAAGCTATTTGTGAATTTTTCAATACATAGTCGCTTACTATATGCTTTTCATACAGCTCTTTATTGCTTTCGTATTGCAACTTTGCTTGAGCTTCACTACCTTTTGCTGATAGCACATTTGCTTCGGCAGACTTTAGATCAGCCTCATAAACACGAGAATCAACGCAGAACAGAACCTGACCTTGGCTTACTTTCTGACCATCGGTAACAGCAATACTGATTATCTGACCATCAATACGCGACTGAACCGCAACATCCTGCTTACCCTTTATTTTTGCGGCATAAACAAGGTTCATCTCGCGGGTTTCTTTTTTTACAACCATCGTCTCAAAAGACGCTGGAGTTTCCTTAACTTCAGACCCTCCAAAACAACTCACCATACACATACAAATTAAAATGCATACGGCACTAAAAAATACGTTCTTTTTCATATTACTTATCAAAAATGCTTATTCTCGTGCAAAAATAAAAAAAGAGGTTAGAGGTTAGAGGTTAGAGGTTAGAGATTTATGATTTTTTAACAAAATCATTTAAAAACCCTCAACCATAAACCCTCAACCCTCAACCTTTCCGTATTTTTGCCGCGTGTTACCATCTGTTATGAATATTCTCATTTTTGACGACATGCAGCAATGCAATGAGGCTGAAGTCAGCAGAATGCTGCCTTTGGTTTCTGAACAGCGACGGCAGCAGGCTGTGCAATTCAAGCATCTTTTCGGACAGTTTGCTTGTCTCAAAGCTTATGAAATGCTGATGGCGCTTACCAACGCTTCTTCCCCACTCGTTTTTACTTACAACGAGCATGGGAAACCTTTTATTCCATCGACATATTTCAGTATTAGCCATTGCAAAAACGGAATTGCTGTTGCCACATCACAACAGCCTGTTGGTATTGATATTGAGAGCATCCGAAACTTCGATGAAAGTCTGATAAAAATGACCATGAACGATGCAGAGGCGGAACAAATATATAAATCCGACAATTCCGCAATGGAATTTATAAAACTTTGGACAAGAAAAGAGGCGGTACTAAAACTCCGCGGCACGGGTATCACTGATGATCTTCCGTCTGTACTCAACGGTAATGAAACAATAGAAACTCACGTTAATATAGAAAAAGGTTATGCTTATTCTATAGCAATAAACTAAAAGAATTATGAAAAGAATCATTGTTACATTTATTTGCTTTTGCATTGTTGCAACTTCCATGCCAGCTAAGACTAAAACTGTGAAGGAAACTCCTCGCGAATACTGGTGCAACCTTGCCTACGAGATGGCACAGCCTGTGCTGGAAAATATGAGCAAAGGCGAACTGCAGAAAAACATGAAGACTGAATTTAGTCCAAGTTTCGACAACCGTAACCGTAAAGTTGTGTATATGGAATGTTTCGGCAGACTTATGGCTGGCATTGCACCGTGGCTAACCCTGCCAGACGATGACTCCAAAGAAGGAAAGATGAGAAAACAACTGAGAGAATGGGCTTTGCAAAGCTACAAAAATGCTGTTGACCCTGACTCCCCTGATTATCTGTGCTGGGG
Source organism: Prevotella sp. (assembly GCA_045597685.1). Classification (GTDB taxonomy): domain Bacteria; phylum Bacteroidota; class Bacteroidia; order Bacteroidales; family Bacteroidaceae; genus Prevotella. The sequence goes on along the minus strand of JAZLKO010000009.1, from coordinate 21,849 downwards.
CATTTCCGGACAGAACCTCGTTGATGCAGCCTATATTGCCGAAAGTTTCCTGAGAGGTTACGAAACATTATGGTTGCCACTCGATAAAACTACAAAGGAACGCTATTTTACGGAGTTCAAAAAACTTCGTAGAATTGACCCTCCTTATACTAACTGGCTGCTGTTCTCATCAATCATCGAAAGTTTTATGGCAAAGGCTGGCAGTAAGGATTACGATGAATACCGTATCAACAGCACTTGCCGCAAGATGGAAGAATGGTACACAGGCGACGGATGGTATGCTGATGGCCCGATATTCGCCTTCGACTATTATTCAAGCTATGTTTTCCATCCTATGTATCTCGAAACTCTTCAAGCAATGATTGATGCCAAGGCAAACACTCGCCTTGACTATAGAAAATACTATGACCGTGCCTTACTTCGTGCACAGAAATTTGCCATCATCCTTGAGCGATTCATTTCTCCTGAAGGCACTTTCCCTGTCTTTGGAAGAAGCATACCTTACCGTATGGCAGCATTACAGCCTTTAGCCCTCATGGCATGGTACGGCAAATTGCCGGAGGAACTTTCCAACGGACAAGTGAATGCTGCTCTGACACAGGCTTTGCATCGCATGTTCGACAAACAGCAAAATTTCAACGACGGAGGATTTCTAACCATAGGTTTTTGTGGCTCACAACCTGATATTGCCGACTGGTACACAAACAATGGTTCTCTCTACATGACTTCGCTTGTATTCATGACTTTAGGTTTGCCAGCCACTCATCCGTTTTGGGACGACGAACCTCAGCCTTGGACTCAAGTAAAAGCTTGGAACGGAATGAAATTTCCTAAAGATCACCAATGGAAAGATAACATCCAAACCCGTGACAAGTGGTGATTAATACATAATTGATAATTGACAATTAATTCACAATGGTTAAAACTCAAAGTCAGAGTCAAAGCTAAATTGTAAATAGTAAATTCCATCATGCTTTCAATTTTATTAAATATCCTAACCATAATCAACAGTGTCAACGGCTATTGGCAGCAGAATAATCCTGCTGAGGTTAGGGCTTTCTGGGACAATGCCGTTTATCACACTGGGAACATAGAGGCTTACAAGCTCACAGGCAACAAAGCTTTTCTCGAATATTCATTACGCTGGGCTGATTTCAATAACTGGCAAGGAGCAACAGAAAAAGATTCCGCCAAATGGAAATATCACAAGTATGGCGAAGGACATGATTATGTTCTGTTCGGCGATTGGCAAATCTGCTTTCAGACTTACATCGATCTTGTCACTCTTACCAATCAACCCACGACCAACAACCACCTGTCTCGCGTTTTTGAGGTAATGGATTATGAGGTCAACTCCAAGCAACACGACTACTGGTGGTGGGCTGATGCTCTCTACATGGTTATGCCGGTGCTCACAAAATTGTATAAACTTACTGGCAACGAAAAATATTTAGACAAACTTTACGAAAACATCCTATATACCGACTCGTTGATGTACGATGCGGAAACAGGCTTGTATTTCCGCGATGGTAAATACGTTTTTCCGAAGCACAAAACCTCAAATGGCAAGAAAGATTTCTGGGCACGTGGTGACGGATGGGTTTTGGCAGGACTGGCAAAAGTATTGCAGGACATGCCTTCTTCCTACAAACATTACAACTTCTTCAAGGACAAGTTTATACGCTTAGCCGAAGCAGTAAAGGCCATTCAGCAGCCAGAAGGTTATTGGACACGCTCAATGATGGATGCTGAACATGCACCAGGACCTGAAACCAGTGGTACAGCACTCTTCACATACGGCATTCTCTGGGGAGTAAACAATGGCATACTTGCAAAAAAGCAATACAAGCAAACCATCAAACGAGCATGGAACTATCTCACAAAAGTTGCCTTGCAGAAAGACGGTCGTGTAGGTTATGTGCAACCAATAGGCGAACGTGCCATCCCTGGACAGACAGTCGATTCCAACAGCCAGTCAAACTTTGGAGTCGGAGCGTTTCTCCTTGCGGCTTGTGAATACAGCCGCTATCGTTAACTAAAGGTTATTAGAACCTCCAACCTAAAACGGATAACCGATTGCAAAGTGTAGGGTTTGGTTATTCTTGAAATTATCCACATTGAAATAGCCTGTCTTTTCCGTGTCGTATGGCAGGTGGAGGGCTGCTGCCCAGTCGAGCCGCAAGACGAGGATGCCAATGTCGTAGCGTAGTCCTACCCCAACGTCTGATGCCAATTGCTTCAAGAAGTTGTTGCCTTCCCAGTCCATATACCATACGTTACCCATATCAACGAAGCCTGCTCCATGCAGATTGCCTACAATATTGAAGCGATATTCCAAGTTTGCCTCGAATTTCATGGAACCAGCTCTTATCAGTTCAAGGAAGGATGTACTTTGCAAATAGCCTAACTTACCTGGTCCAATGCCATGTGCAGGAAATGCCCTCAGACTATTGGCACCACCGACATAGAATAGTTCATCGTATGGTATGTCATCTTTTTCGCTGTTGCCGTAGCTATATATCAGACCTCCGCTAACGTGCGACACAAGACTCGATTGTTGTGTTATTTGCCACTTCTTGACAATATCGGCTTCAAGTTTCAGGAATTGTGCAAAAGTGCTGTTTAAGAACTTTTTGTCTTTCTCGCTCCAACTCTTTCCTGCCACCGAATATGCCGTATTGAGAATATTTCCCGATTCGGCTATGCTTACCCAAAAGTTCAGAGGGTTGTAGGTGGTTGAAGGACTTGCATAGGAAAAAGTGTATTTCATTTGTGGTACCAGGCGGTTTTCAAACATCTTCAACAATGCTGGATTTGTTAGCGACAAAGAATCAAATCGTGCTGCCTTGTCTGCAAGGTGAGGATATTTGATTATGAGAGGTGAAAATTTTTGGACAACCGTTTCCTTGAACTGCCATTTGTATGTAGCATCGGCTGAAAACGTTTCATAGCGGAACAAATTTGGTCGGTTCTGTATCTGATACTGTATAGTGAATTTGGTCGATGGGGCTGTATAGAAACGTTGTCGTGGACTGCGAAACAACTTGAAAGGAGTTTGCAATCGTGGTATTTCCAGTGACAAGTCAGCACCATAGACATAGTAGTCGTTAGACTCGCTGTTGCCACTGCTCCGATTGTTGAGTTTCCACTGGTATTCTCCGAAGAGTCCTACAGATAGTTTTTCAGCTCCATGGAAAGCATTGTGCTTGTCGAGAGAAACTCGTACTTGCGGACCGAAACGTGAATTGGAATTACCTTGTGCATTAGCTTCAAAATTGAAATCGTATGGCTTGTCGAGAACACAATTCAGCGTAACATCAAGAGTATCACTGTCATCGCGTGGCACAAAGGAAAAGTCAACCGTAGAGAAAAGTCCTGTTGAGGAAATGCCTTGTATTGTCTCTGCATATTTATCATAGCTGTATGCTTCTCCTCTCTTGAATGTAATGTCACGCAGCAACACGCTTGGGCGGAGTGGACGTCGTTTGTTGTATAATATGGTGAACGACCGTCTTACTAATGAGTCTGTGAGCCGTTCAAACATATTTTTTCGCATTTGTATTCTCACTTTGCCTATGTACCAACGTTTATATGCCGTTTCAGGCACATCTGGTGCAGGCTGTATTCTCAGAAGTATGTTCCCTGGATTTGAAACGGAATCTGCCGCATATACTATATATTCCTTCTTGAAGTAATAATAGCCATCATTGCGTAGCATCTCTGCGAGCCGCGTTCGTTCTGCATCTATGTCGGCAAACGAGAATGGAGTACCTCTAAGAATTCTGAAATTCTCTCTGCTGGCTTCCATTGCACTATCGATATGTTGTGGGAACCCTACCCTTTCTACAGAGTCAATGAGATAGACATCATTGATAATAATATTGTAGTCGATTTTAGCTTTTTTAGGATTCTTGAGTTGTACAACATTTGAAGTCACTGCGCTATTGAAGAATCCGTAATTTTCAAGCACATTTTTAGCCACTGTAGCATGCATTTCGGGATTCACGCTACTTATAGTTCTCCACTGCGAACCGAAATGGTCACGCAGCCATTTCCCAAAACCTTTCTCTGCATTGGCATTTGCATTATAAATCCATAGACGCAGAGGAAGGATGGATTTTATCTTTGAACTACCAAACAGCGAACCATTGGGAGGACTTGCAAGAGCAGCTTCCACTTCCAGTTTCGTGTTGTTGAGATGGTCTTTATATTTTTCCTCATTTACTGGGGAGATGGTATATTTCACATTATTTATACCATCGTAGAGAATTTCTCCTTCTGGCATATTGCTCGTAGAACTACATCCGACAAATAACATTGTCAGCAGAAACAGCCATAGTGGGTTAAGGTTGTACATATTCATCATTTTTTGCCTTTGCCATTGCGGAGGTGCATACGACGAAATATTTCTATCAGCGAACTGATTTTCTTCTTGTAGAGGAAACCTGCTGAATAAACGGTCATGCTGCCTTCGAAAATATCGCGTTTATCATATTCGTAGTATAACTTGAGCATTTTTGTTGATGTGTTGTTCAAACGATACTCCAAAGATATATTGTCCAATTTTGTTCTGCTCGATGACATGGATGTTGATGTGGAATATTTTCCCCCAATGGCAACATTCAGCCTATTGTTCCACAGGCGCTTTGAGAACTTGAAACTGTAGTCGGTATATGCCGAACCAACTACATCGCGCATATTAGCTACTCCCATCGACACGTCCAAGCTTTGCAAGGCATTTCCTGCAATGTTTGAAATTTCATTTTGCAGGAAATTGTTCAGGGCATCGTTCATGCTCAGATTAGCAGTATTGCTCTCAGAGAGGTATAGTCCTGTTGTCATCATCGACACTGCGAGTTTTCCTCTCTGGGCTTCGTCCATTGATGTTAATTCGCTTGCCACTAAACCATCTTCAGGAGCTTCAAGAATGAATTGCAGTCCCATGTTATTCAATGTCTGAGATAGTTTCACTCCCACATTGAAATCCACAGTCCGTGCTGTTCCGCCTCCACCACTGCCACCCACAGTTGTCTTATTGTGCTCAGTGGCTGTGATGTTCAGTTGTGGATTCGTAATGTCACCGTTGAACTCAACATAACTGCCTTCCTGAATAGTGAAAGTTTGCAGCGGTATCACTGGCAGCGAATATTTCATTTCGCCTCTGCGAAGTATGTATTTGCCATTGAGGGTCAAATCATCATAAGGGTTGTATTTCATTCTCAGTTCACCACTTCCTTCCACATTCAGGTAGTTGCTGCCATCTGCATTCAGAAGGCAACTGATATGAGTGCCATCCTCAACCTTCAGTGTCATTGTCATGTTCAGACCCATCAAAGGAGGTTTTTCCACTGCAACCACTTTTGTTGTGTCGCGGAAGTCGGTAAAGGTTATCAGTCCGTCCATCCTGTTGTCACTATTGAGTGGCGTATCTTTCAGTATATAGGTAAGATCGCTTTTTGCAAGCATGGTGAGTGTGCCATTCATCGCAAGATTATCAAGTGTTCCTTTCATGCTTGCCATCAGATTGACGTATCCGTTTCCATAAAGCAATGAATTTACCTTGCGCTTGGCTGAGATGAGTTTGAAATCGTATGCCGTAATGTGCAAATCTATTGCCGTGTTATCTGCATCTGAGAAATCAATATTTCCGTTAAGGGTAAGCGGAGTTTCATTATGTCCATAGACGGTAAATCCATCGAGCACAAGTTTGCTGTCGGCAACACGTATAGGATTATTACCAAAACGGAAATCCACTCCGTATGGCACACTATACAGATGAGCAGAGTCTAAAACTAATTCACCACTTACCATCAGACTGTCAGTATGTCCTGTCGCATCTAATCTGCCGTTGGCAAAACCATGGAATCCGATTACCTTCTGAGGTATAAATCCATTTGCCATAGCAAGCGGAAGGCTTATTAGTTCCATGTGTGCATCCACCATTCCTTTTTTTGCTGGTTCACCATCATCTACAGGCTGGTAGCTGCCATCGAGAACTGCAACATCTTGCCCGTCTTTTGTCAGCGTCCCAGAGAGAATGCTTTCTCCCCCATTCATGTCAGGTATGAGCACCAGTCCAAGTTCTATGTCACCAAGAGCAACATTTTCTAAAGACATGCCTGAAATGCCGATATCTGATGCGATGCTCCAGTTCTTGTCTGTTTGCACAATATGCATATCACCATTCATTTTGCCAGCAATTTTCGGCATGAGAGGAATCAGAGCCGTAAGCTCTGTCAGGTCGAAACTATTGACTTCCATGGCAAGGTCTTGTTTGGCAGTTTCGTTAGGAATGGAATAAATCTGAAGTCCTGTGTCATCATCAGCCTCAAGCATTATCTTGGTTTTTATCTTATTGCCTTCGTGCAGACTCAGATAATTTTCTGCATTCAGGTTGTATTCCTTATAGCCCAATATTGGCCGCTCTGGAGTCAGGTTCAGCAGCAAGCTGTCAGGAGTTATCCTTGCCGATGTGCCGAGCATGACTCCCAATCTGTCGTCCTTGTCGAATATTCTTACACCCACATTAGCTTTTTCAGCCAGAAGCTGCCCGTCAATCATTGCATGGAACACCATTTGCGGATTATCCTTGTTGTTTAGCACATCGGCTTTGAACTTGGTTGAGATGGAGTCTTCAAATACAGTAAATTTCAGTGAGTCGATATACATGCTGTCAACAAACAGTTTTTCTACTTCCAGATATGCATCAATTCCATAGTTCTGCCGAAGGATGACATCCGTTTCCAGCGATTTGAAACTATAGCCGGCATCTTCGAGCAGAAACATTATCGGGGCATCATAATTTATTTTGGCATATAGCGACAAGTCGGGCAGCAATGGTCGCAGCTTATCTCGGTCAATACGGTAATCATTGAGCTGCTCCGTCAGGCTATCGGTAAATGCCGAAAGGTCGGCTACAATCTTTTCATAACCATATTTTCCCTCTATTTCCATCTGCATTGAGGGTGCGTCAACTATTGCGTATGTAGTATCGCGGTCGGAATATAAATTTATGGTTACGTCTAATGGCAATATGTATTCCACGGTATCAACGAGTGAAACATCTGAAATATAGGCATTCAGCCTGACCACATCATCCATATCAGCAAACATATCTACATTGCCATGCAAACTTTTCATGTACCCTTGTTCTGTAAACCCCATACTTCTAAGGTCGAGGGAATCCAAGTCTATTTGCACACTTGCATCGATTGCGTTCTTGTTCAGCCAACCACCTGCCGACACTTTTCCATACAGGTATTTATCCTTGCTTTCTATACCAGCATCTAGTTTGCCACTCCGAGCCTTTGCCTTTGCCTTTATCTGCACTAATGTCAGAGGATGATCAACCATTTCCAGTCCGTAAAGGTCAATCCTGTGAATGTCTGCCGCTACATCACCATTGATATACCTAAAGTCTGGATTTTGAAAATCTATGTTCAGTATTTCTGCAATATTTCCATGCAGCACAACATCGGCATCTATATACCTGTTCTTTATTCTCATTGTGGCATTGGCAGTGCCTGCTGCCAGTCCTCCTTCAAAGGTCAGGTTGCTCAGGTCGTATGTTCCGTATCTGAACTGCCTTACGTGTATGTCGGCATTGATATTATTGCGAGCAATATCAACTCCACTACCTTTTGAACTTACTGTTCCTGAAAATACTCCTATTCCAGCGCCAGGCATATAGTCGTTCAGATTGAGGTTGCTGACATCAGCCCTTACACTATATGACATTGAGTTATAATCAAAACTGCCATCAAGTTGCACGTTAGCTTTACTCTGCTGCAACAGCATCCTTGTTGTTGCCTTTGTTCCATTAAGAGCAAACTCGCCTTTCATGCGTATTCCTGATGGTATTCTTATCTGTTTGCTGTCAATGAACGACTTTGCAACCGAAGCATCTGCAACATCAATGTCAACCGATGAAAGAAGGTTCATTCCGTATGTATCCATCAGACTGCTGACACTCCCCGAGGCTTGCATCTGCAACATTTCTGGTATCGATAATTTTATGCCAGAAAAATCCATCTTCTGCAAATTGCCTTTCACCTTGCCACTCAGCAAGAAATTCCTGTCAGGCAATTTTGCCACAATGTCTTTTGGTAACACTACTGACGGGAAACTGTTTATTATGTTCTTACCCACCGATGCTTCTATGCTAACTTCCATCTGCCCTGGAGCTGTATCGGCAAACGTGTTCATATCCATGCCGAATTTGCCCTTCATCTTTGCATCGGGCAATTCAGTAAGAAAAGCCCCAACATTCAGTCGCGTGGAATCCATATACACCTGATTCAATCTTAAATGAATGTCGGCAAACGACAACGTGCCGTCCATAAAAAAGCTTTGACTATCTGCCAACAACTGCTTTAAGGCATAAATCTTTCTACCCAAATCTATCCGCGCATTATTAGCATATAGATTGAGCGGACCAGTAGTCATATTGATAGCTGAACCCTCTATGTGGAATTTAGAATTCTTCACCTGTAATTGCGCTATATTGAATACCCACTTGGCGGGTTCCGATTTCGTTGTGTCTTCTGGCACGGAATCTACAAGGATTATGTTTAAGTCAGCACCGCTCAGCAACACATTACCAATGTTTCCCCTTTCGTCGTTTAGCCAAAGATGAGCCAATTCGTCTCCTGAAATGTTGAGTCGTGCCAACTTGCCTTTTATTCGCACTGCCGTGATGAGTGAAGCGGTGTTAGCCGACAAATTCTGTAAATCCAGTTCCTTAACCTTAACTTCGGCTTTCAGCAGAGGCAGCAAAGCCACCGACACTCTTGCCTGTTTCATGTTTGCATAAAACAACGAGTCATCCGAAAGCCCCACCCTACTGTCGCGCACATTCACGCCATGCAGTTCCAGATTGAGAGGAAATCCCAGTCGCATATAATTCATGGAAACCTTCATACCCGTTTTCTCCGAGACATATTTCGATGCTCTGTCAACAGCATAGTTCTGCACCGCTGGTGTGTAAAGTAAAAGCATTACAATCAACAGCAGAGCAATAGGAATTGCAATCACAATCCCAAATATGCGCAAAACCAGATTCAGATATTTCGTTCGAGTTCTTTCCAAAGTTTTTCGTCAGGAACCTCAGATTCCACGTAAATATGTTGTTTTGATACAGGATGAATAAAGTCCACCGACCGTGCAAGCAGGGAAATGCTTCCATCAGGATTCGACCGCTTGGCACCATATTTCAAGTCACCTTTTATCGGGCAACCAATAGCAGCTAACTGACAGCGTATCTGATGATGACGCCCAGTGAGCAATTCCACTTCCACAAGCGAATAATTATCCGAACATGCCAATATCTTATAATTAAGCACAGCCTCCTTGGCATTCTTCGTAGCAGCATTCACAACATAGCTCTTATTCTGTTTCTCATTCTTCACAAGCCAGTTGGTCAGCGTTCCCGACATTTCTTTCGGGCAGTTCCTTACCACTGCCCAATAGGTCTTCCGCACCTCACCATTGCGAAACATATCGTTCATTCGCGACAAGGCTTTCGATGTGCGAGCAAAAACCACTAATCCCGCCACAGGACGATCCAGTCTATGAACCACACCAAGAAACACTGCTCCTGGCTTGGCGTATGTCGTTTTTATGTATGATTTCACGGTTACCGACAATGGCAAGTCGCCGGTCTTGTCGCCTTGCACTATCTCACCGCTTTCCTTACGGACAATTATTATATGATTATCTTCGTATTTTACCTTCATCTTTACATTTGCAGCCCACCATTAACCTGAATCACCTGCCCTGTAACGTATGAACTCAAGTCGGATGCCAAGAACAAAGCCACATTGGCAATATCTTCAATCTGTCCAGCTCTACGCAAAGGAATGGCGTTAATCCAAGCCTTTCTTGTCTCTTCAGGCAGAGATGATGTCATCGCTGTCTCAATAAAACCAGGAGCAATGGCATTGGCACGAATACCACGTGACCCCACTTCCTGACCAATGCTCTTAGCCAAAGCAATCAGTCCTGCCTTCGATGCAGCATAGTTGCACTGGCCAGCATTGCCATGAACACCCACTACCGACGACATGTTTATAATACTGCCCGTTCTCTGACGCATCATAACAGGCACACAAGCATGAATAAAATTAAATGCCGATTTAAGGTTCACGCTGATCACAGCATCCCATTGCTGCTCGGTCATGCGAAGCATTAGCCCATCTTTCGTTATTCCGGCATTATTCACTAAAATGTCTATTTTCCCAAACTCTGACAGAATCTGCCCAACCAGTTCTTCTGTCTGGCTAAAGTCAGAAGCATTGCCAGCATATCCTTTTACTTTTACACCGTATGCAGCAATCTCTTGTTCCGTTTCCTTTGCTGCATCGTTTATTTCCAAGTCGGTAAAAGCGATGTTCGCACCTTCAGAAGCAAACTTCAGGGCAATGCCCTTTCCTATTCCACGTGCTGCACCAGTTATCAGTGCGGTCTTACCTTCAAGTAGTTTCATATTTTTATATTTTTTTGCTATTTTACAATTCCTCCTAACGCACCATAAATAAACTTCGCCACCATAGGTTTAGTATCTTCCGCTTTCATGCCCCTACCCAATCGTCCATAGATATACGGCACTTCCAAGCCCTTTACGCAATAGTGAGTAATCTGAGCCACGAGCTCCACATTCTCCATTTCAAATTCACCAGCAGCCTTACCTTCAGCAAACACTTTCGTGAAAATATCTATCTCGTTATCATCAAACCTCTTGCGGTTTTTCTCAACCATCCAGATGTCTCTGAAAAATTCTGCCCTCAGATTGCCGTTCCTCACCACCGTTTCCTTAATCATGTTCAAGTGAGTATAGATAAGCTCTATCACCTTGTCCTGCGGACGGATATGCTTTTCAGCCACCTCGTCCATCTTCTCGCTCAGACGCTCAAGTTCACTCTCTATAACGGCATAATAAATATCCTCCTTGTTGCTGAAATAAGTATAAAGCGTACGCCTACCTTTTCCTGAAGTAGTCGCAATATCATTCATCGTTGTATTGTCGAAACCGTTTTTTGCAAACAGCTGTCGAGCTACGTCCACCAGCAACTGCCTTGTTCTTAAAATTGACATAATTCTTGCACACTATTTTTTATTGTGCAAAATTACTACAAAAATCAATTATCTGCAAAATAATTTTAATTTATTTAAGATTTATGACAATATCCAGTAACAACTCAGTTAACCACCTTGACCATTCCCAGGATCGAAATTTGTACTATAAATAAGGCTCATGTAAGGTTGATAACTACCTTATCTCTACCCTTTACTCACAATTTACTCACTCCTATAGGGTAGCCACTGAGTGTAGTCTGTGTGAGCAAATTGTGAGTAAAGGGTAGTTATGTGGTTGAGACGATATTGACACAAAGCAAATATTAGAGTAAACTATAATAAAGTGTCTTGGACAGTCGTCTGCACTCTTTGGGTTGGAGATTGTTCACGGTTGCGCCTGTTGACTTGAGTGACCACTGCCTGAGCCAAGGTGATGAATGCTATCCCTGTGGATTTTTCCGAATCGAGTGCTGCTGGAGTACCACTGTCGCCATCTTCGCATATTCCCTGTACAAGCGGTATTTGTGCCAAGAGTGGAAGATTCATTTCTGCAGCCAACTGCTTGCAGCCTTCCTTACCAAAAATGTAGTAACGGTTGTCGGGCAGTTCTTTTGGAGTGAACCATGCCATATTTTCCACCAAGCCAAGAATTGGTACGTTTACCTTGTCGTTCTGATACATGTCAATGCCTTTTCGTGCATCTGCTAATGCCACTTGCTGTGGTGTACTGACGATAACTGCTCCTGTGATTGCTAATGTCTGAAGCAAAGTGAGATGTATGTCGCTTGTGCCTGGAGGGGTGTCTAAAATCAGATAATCCAATTCGCCCCAGTTTGCATCACCGATAAGCTGCTTCAATGCATTGCTTGCCATACCGCCACGCCAAAGCACGGCATTGTTGGGATCGACAAAAAAGCCGATGCTGAGGAGTTTTACTCCGTATTTTTCTACTGGCATGAGAAGATTTCTACCATCCACTTCTTCTGCATAGATTTTTGCATCTTCAACGTCGAACATTTTAGGAGCTGACGGACCGAAAATATCGGCATCGAGAAGCCCAACTTTATAGCCTATGCGGGCAAGGGCTATGGATAGGTTGACGGCAACGGTGCTCTTCCCTACTCCACCTTTGCCAGAACTGACTGCCACGATGTTTTTGACTTGCGGAAGAAGTTTGTCATCATCTGGACGTCCCTTTTGGCGTGTCTCAACTTTTATTTCCACCTCGACATCCTTATCCACATAGTAATGTATTGCGGCTTCTGCTGCTTTCAAAGTTGATTTTAAAAACGGGTCGGTTGGCTTGTCGAAAATAAGCGTGAAACTCACTTTGTTGTGTTCGCTGTCAATGCGAATATCATCTGCAAGCATTTCGCTTTCTATAAGATTTTTCTTGGTACCAGCGTAAGTCACTTTTTCAAGTGCTTCTTTTATAAGATTCGGATAGATGGATAACATTATTATTTGCGGTTATGCGGTTTTACGGTTATATTGACTCAATAAATTGTAAATTAAATAAATAAATAGTAAATAAATCGTAAATTGTAAATTTGTAAATTACAAATGATTCATTGTACTTTATGAATTGAGGTTGGTCTGTTGCCTTTTATTTCTGCCATAGCTTCTGTATGTGTCTTCCTCAATTTCAATATTTGGCTCTATAAGTTCACCAGTCTGCGGCAAGAGGAATTGCATGTATTTTATGCTTATGCCTCGATCTATCCACATCTGCTCGTAGTATGTACGTATGCCGAGTATGTGCGACAGGGCGACATCCTCGTTTTCCTCCACATTACATAGTCGCGTAACAACTGGCAGGCGGTTAAGCGCGACAAGCGCTTTGGTATAGGTGAAAAGGAAATTACTATCGGTCTTGAGGTTGATTTCGCCATTATCAACTATAAAACGGCGGTAGATATTCAGAAAATTTGTACTTGTGAGTCGCTTGTTGACTTTTTTCATCTGTGGATCGGAAAACGTTAACCATATACCCTTGACCTCGTCTTTGCCGAAGAAATAATCAATAGCCTCGATATTGGTACGGAGAAAGGCTACATTTTTCAATCCTTCGTCGAGAGCCTGACGAGCACCTGTCCACATGCGCGAGCCTTTTATATCTACACCAACAAAGTTCATTTCGGGAAACATGCGTGCCAAACCGACTGTGTATTCCCCTTTTCCGCAGCCCAGTTCCAAAACTATTGGGTTGGCATTGTGGAAATAAGAAATGCCCCAACTACCTTTCATGCTGAATGGGTGGTCTTTCACCTCTGCAAAAGGAGATTCAAAGACATTCTCCATAGATTTCATCTCAGCAAATTTCTCAAGTTTTCCTTTTCCCATTTTTATGTGCCTTTATGCTTTTTTCAAATTGGATGCAAAAGTAGCAAAAAGCCTTATGATTTTAATCCTTGTCGGCCACTTTTAGTTAAAAAATATTAATTATCAGTCATGAATTGTGGATAATACATTGTAAATCGATAATTTTTCTTACCTTTGTAGCCGCAAAATCGCGGAGTGGAGCAGTTGGTAGCTCGCCAGGCTCATAACCTGGAGGTCGCATGTTCGAGTCCTGCCTCCGCAACAAAATGAAGAAAAAGGCTTATTCCGAGTTATCCGATAAGCCTTTTTTGTTTTAACGAGAGTCTGAACAAATAACACTACCGAAATGTACAATCGCAAAGAAGATGAAATCTACGTTGTAAAACAAGACGCACCACTATTGGAATATTTGCTTGCTAATGTCAAAAATAGTAAGAACAAGATTAAAGCCACACTGAAAAACCGAGGAATAAAGGTGAATGGCAAAGTGGTGACACAGTTTGACTTCCCTCTACGTGCTGGCATGAAAATCAATGTTTCGCAGAGCAAGCGGAATGACACTTTCAAAAGCCGTTACGTCAAGGTTGTCTATGAGGATAAGGACATCATCGTTGTGGAGAAAGCAACTGGCATTTTGTCAATGGCCGCTGGACATAGTTCACTGAATGTTAAATCCGTGCTTGATGACTATTTGAAAAAGACTCGTCAGCCTTGCCATGCACATGTGGTTCACAGGCTCGACCGTGACACTTCGGGACTGATGATTTATGCCAAGAGCATTGAGGCTGAACAGATACTGGAACATGAATGGCAAGATATTGTGTATGACCGCCGTTATGTTGCCGTTGTATCTGGAGAAATGGAAGAGGATTTTGGAACCGTGGAAAACTGGCTAAAGGACAACAAGGCGTATATAACCTATTCTTCACCTGTTGACAATGGCGGGAAATATGCTGTCACACATTACAAGACTCTGGCACGCACGGTGGATCATTCACTTGTGGAATTCAAACTTGAAACTGGAAGAAAAAACCAAATCAGGGTGCATTGCCAGGATTTAGGACATCCTGTATGTGGTGACATAAAATATGGTGATGGGAATGACCCTATCCACCGTCTGTGCCTACATGCATTCAAACTCTGTTTCTATCATCCATTCACCAACGAAAGAATGGAGTTTGAAACTCCTATACCTGCCCAGTTCCGACAATTGTTTTAGGAGAACAAGGCATTCCATGCATCGGCGTGCATGCTGAAATACAACCACACCAAGGCTGCCAAGACTGCTATGGTCAAAAGAATCTTTACTAAGCATCCCGCCATTCTCTTGATGTAATACAAAGCCACAAGAAAAATTATTACACTGATTATTATCTGACTTATATCCATAGTGTTTTTGTTTTTTTGACTGCGCAAAAATAATAAAAATGTTTTACGGTTTTATGGTTTTGCGGTTACTGGTTTTAAGTTTTTATTAAAAAATCATAAAAACCTCTAATCTCTAACCTATAAGCTCTAAGCTTTTTCTTACCTTTGCGCCGCTAAAAAATATCAGCACTTCGGCCTGTCGCTTATATGCAATATATAAGAGGAAAGTCCGGGCAGCACAGGGCACTCCACTTCCTAACAGAAAGCAGTTAGCAATAGCTGGTTAAAGTAGAAGAAAACAACCGCTCTGCATGCAGAGTAAGGGTGAGAAGGCGAGGTAAGAGCTCACCAGCCGATGGGCAATCATCGGGCTGTACTTACTGGAGGCTGCAAGTTCATGTAAACTGCCATTTGAGGGTAGCCCGCCCAAGGCAGAGGGTAGAATGCTATAAGTGTTGTGGTGACACAACACTCAGATAAATGACAGGCACTCCTTCATCCCGACCCTTAGGAGTACAGAACCCGGCTTATAGAGGTGCTGATTTTTTAATAAATTTCTAAAATTAGTCTTATTTTATGTCAAAATGGCAAACGAATGTAAAATTCGATAAAACTATTTGAAAAATACATACAAAATCATTATTATTTTAAACTTTGGTGCTACTTTTGCATCGAAAATAAAAAACAAGTGACATTCGTTCACACGAACATTATTTAAATTAGTAAAATAAAAAATTATGAAACAATTATTTAATTTTGCAATTATTGCAGTAATGGCTATTGTGCCAGTATCATGCTCTGCCAATCAGCCAAAAGATCCTGGAACTCAAAATGCATCTTCAACAACAGCAGGTCAGCCTGTTGACCTGACATTCGCTGCCGACAAAGCTATCCAGGCTGTTGTTCACATTAAATTTACTCAAAACAGCAAAACCCAGACCGTGACGGTTCAAGATCCATTTGATGGATTTTTCAATGATCCTTTCGGATTCTTTGGTCAGGGGCGAGGCGGACAGCGCCAGCAACAGGTGCAGACTCCTAAAAGAGAAGGTATCGGCAGCGGTGTTATCATTTCTGCTGATGGGTATATTGTAACTAACAATCATGTTGTGGAAGGTGCTGACGAACTACAGGTTACCTTGAATGACAACAGAGAATTTTCTGCAAAAATTATCGGCACAGACAAGACTACCGACCTTGCACTTATCAAGATTAATGGCAAAAACCTCCCTACCCTACAGATCGGAAAGAGCGAAAATCTCCGCGTTGGCGAATGGGTGCTCGCTGTAGGTAATCCTATGGGACTTAATTCAACGGTTACTGCTGGTATTGTTAGTGCAAAGGCTCGTAGTATTGGGGCTAATGGTGTAGAAAGTTTCATTCAGACAGATGCTGCCATTAATGCGGGCAACTCTGGTGGCGCATTAGTAAATGTAAAAGGTGAACTGATTGGTATCAACGCAATGCTTGTTTCGCAGACGGGAAGCTACAGCGGATATGGATTTGCCATTCCTACTACTCTCATGAATAAGGTGGTAGCCGACATCAAGGAATATGGAACTGTGCAGCGCCCTGTACTTGGAATCATGGGTAGTGATGCCCACAGCTATATTGATGCAGAAAAGAGCAAAGGCAATGAGGTTGACCTCGGCACAAACGATGGTATTTATATTTCAGAAGTTACTGCTGATGGTGCTGCCGAAGATGCCGGACTTAAGAAAGGTGACGTTATAGTAAGTATCGATGGGAAGAAAATAACAAAGATGGCTGAACTTCAGGAACATCTTTTCATGAAGAAACCTGGCGATCAGGTGAAAGTTACTTATCTCCGCAACAAGAACAAGAAAGAAGTCACAATGACTCTGAAGAATCAGCAGGGTAATACTAAAGTGGTAAAGGGTGCAGCTGACCTTGACGTGCTCGGTGCTCAATTCCGCCCTGTAACTGATGCTATGAAGCAAGACCTGAACATTAAATATGGTCTGGAGGTTACAAAGGTAAGCAACGGAAAGATGAAGGATGCTGGAGTGCCACGCGGATTCATCATCATGAAAGCCAACGACTCTGCTATAAAGTCTATCGAAGACCTCCAGAATGCAGTCAAAGGCGCATCTGCAAGCAAAGAACCAGTGCTCTTCATACAAGGTATTTTCCCTACAGGAAAGAAAGCATATTATGCTGTTCCTCTGCAAGATGAATAGTTTTTAACAGCACATCACAACTTAAAATAATTCCTCTTTGAAAAAAAGAGGAATTATTTTTTTGTAATATGAATTATATTTCTTACCTTTGTGCCCACAATATTGAGAACTTATGAGACAACTTAAAATTACAACTCAATACACTAATCGTGATAGCAAATCAATAGACCGCTTTTTACAGGAAATCGGTCATGAAGATTTGTTGACTGCTGATGAAGAAGTTGAGTTGGCTCAAAAAATTAAGAAAGGCGATCAGCGTGCATTGAACAGACTTGTCAAATGTAATTTACGCTTTGTCGTGTCTGTGGCAAAACAGTACCAAAATCAAGGCATCGACCTTGAAGACCTTATAAATGAAGGAAACATGGGACTGATAAAGGCCGCACAGAAATTCGACGAAACCCGTGGATTCAAATTCATTTCATACGCAGTATGGTGGATTAGGCAAAGCATCATGCAGGCTATTGCAGAACAAGGACGAGTGATACGTCTGCCTCTGAATCAGGTTGGAAATGTAAATAAACTAAAACGCGAAATCAACCGTTTTGAGCAGATCCATGAACGACAGCCTTCACCAGAAGAACTGGTAGAGAACATTCATCTGCCTGAAGACAAAATACTTGAGGCATTTCGGATTAGTGGAAGACACACATCTATTGATGCCCCTTTCGCTGAAGGAGAAGATAATTCTCTGCTCGACATCCTGGTTAACACCGATTCTCCTTTGGCAGACAATCAACTGGTCATGGAATCCTTACAGGATGAAATCGACCGCGCTTTAAATTGCCTGTCGCAAAGAGAACAAGAAGTTGTAAAATCTTTCTTCGGACTGGATGGCAGAAACGAAATGACTTTTGAAGAAATTTCACAACAACTCCAACTGACAAGGGAAAGAGTGAGACAGATAAAAGATAAAGCGATTCAGAAACTAAAGAAAAGTTCATCAAAAAATTATTTAAAATCATATTTGGGAAAATGAGACAAGTAAAACTAATCTTATCCATAGTATTCTTTGCCTTTGCAATCAGCGCATCTGCAAAGACTATTATTTCATCGGCATACGTGTTCGGTTTTTCGGCTTCGTTCAATGATTCCATTGTCTATTTTACTGAAATTCAAAAAATGGACAGCCTTTTTATGGATAACAAAAATAAATTTGTGATAGGCATTGATAATTTCTCTGCACAAATGAAAAATTATCTGGAGAATCAAAGGGATGAAAGAACAAGAACCTGCATCTTTTTCTATGCATTGGATAAAAAGAAACTGGATAAACGATACGCAAAACTGCAAAAGAGATACGGTGAAAATAGTGGTTTTATAGTTAAATACATCAAAAAGGAAGATTTCTCCTTCACAGCGATAGACTTATCTGAGAGCATAACAGATAACACTGGTGTTGCTCCTCAAAAAAAAGATAAAGCAAAGAAAGGCAAAAAGAGACGTAAAAAGAAATAATAACTACAACACCAATAATTATGTATTTTGAAATAGCTGACCTTTTTGTAAAAATTGAATTTGCCGAGAGCGACAAAAATTCATTCGATTT
The DNA here is from genome assembly GCA_045597685.1 of Prevotella sp. Taxonomy (GTDB): domain Bacteria; phylum Bacteroidota; class Bacteroidia; order Bacteroidales; family Bacteroidaceae; genus Prevotella. Next base: position 3,336 of record JAZLKO010000009.1, on the reverse strand, counting down.
GCTACCATCATTTGAGCCTTTCAGACTTGAAACCACAGATATTCCTGACAAATTGCTTTTCTCACTTTATGTTGACGACACCATCAAGCCTGAAACTGAAAAAGAAATGGTTGGAGATTTTGAACTTGGCGACGGCAGCACTAAAGTCTGGAGATTGCCTGATGGTGGCTATCAATATATTATATCCGACTTGAAAGGTTATCAATGTTGTCTCCTCAAGACTGACAAACTATTCCAGAATTGTCAATGTGCCTTGCGCGGCAATACTTCTATGCGACGTTTTGGATTAAACGATGCCATTATGTTTATTTATGCATTTGCTGGATGCTACAAACAGGCTTTACTCATTCATGCATCAACCGTCATGAACGGTGGATTTGGTTATCCTTTCATAGCTGAAAGCGGTACTGGTAAAAGCACTCACTCACAATTATGGATTAAGCACATCCCTGGAACAGAACTCATGAACGATGATAATCCAGTAGTACGCTTCACCGATGGCAAAGCAATGATTTACGGTAGCCCTTGGAGCGGAAAGACTCCTTGCTACAGGAAAATCAAAGCCCCACTCGGAGCCATTACACGTATTGACAGGGCTAAACAAAACAGTATTGAAAAAATGGAACCTGTTGCAGCTTTTGCCTCTTTCCTACCATCGTGCTCTTCCATGAAATGGGACCATGACATCTATAACAACATTTGCGATACTATAACCAATATTGTTGAACACGTTCCTGTTTATACCCTTCACTGTTTACCTGATAAAGAAGCAGCTCTGATATGCAACAAGGAGATATCAAAAGCATAGAAATAGCCAACGAAATACTGATTCCGGAAATTATCAGTCTTTTGCATGAAAATCATACTGTAACTCTCAGAGTAAAGGGATACAGTATGCGACCTTTTCTTGAAAATGAACGTGATAATGTGCTGCTGACAGCACAAAGACCTGCCAGAATCGGTGATGCTGTGTTAGCAGAAATCGCACCAAAAAGGTACGTCCTGCACAGGCTAATCCGCATTGATGGAATGAATGCCACTTTGCTGGGTGATGGCAACCTGACAACCGAACATTGCACAGTTAACGATATTCATGCCATTGCATTAGGGTTTTACCGCAAAGGACGCACCACATTAGATAGTTGCGACGGAACAAAATGGAAAGTGTATTCCTTTGTCTGGACCCACCTTTTCCCAATTCGCAGATACTTGCTCGGAATATACAGAAGACTTATCAAATATCATTTATACAAACCATGAAACTCAAACCAAATTTTACATTAAGACAGATTCTGTCTGAATACATGATCGTCTCTCAAGGCATTGAAAACATCGATTTCAGCAAAATAATTAGTTTGAATGACTCAAGTGCTTTTCTCTGGAAAAATTTACAGGGTAAGGATTTTACACCTGAGAGTATGGCACAATTACTTACTGATGAATATGAGGTCGATTATGAGACTGCACTTGCTGACTCCAAAGTTCTTGCCGACAAATGGATTGAGGTCGGAATAGCAGAAGCATGAAACTTATTGCAGATAGCGGAAGTACAAAGACAGACTGGGCACTTATACAGTATGGTGCCGATTCTGCCAACCCTTGCATATCTTACCACAAGACACAAGGCATAAACCCTGTTCACCAACATGCCAGTGATATTAAGACTATACTGCAAAACGAACTCCTGACACAGATTGATGCTCTTTCTGTTGATGAGATATTTTTTTATGGAAGTGGATGCCGAAATGATGTCGTTGACAAAGTGGAATCCATTTTCAAAAGTTTATTTCCTTCAACCAAGACAATAGAGATTTATAGCGACATGTTAGGAGCAGCAAGAGCTGTTTGCGGCAATAATACTGGTATTGTGTGCATTCTTGGCACAGGCTCAAATTCCTGTCTGTATGATGGACAAAAGATTGTCCGAAACATACCACCACTTGGCTATATTCTTGGTGATGAAGGCAGTGGCACTGCTTTAGGAAAAATCCTTATCAATACCATTTTTAAAGGCTTACTGCCTGATGACATCAAAAACGAATTTTGCACTTCCTATAATACCACATTAGATGATATAATAGAAAATGTTTACCGTAAACCTATGCCTAACCGTTATATTGCTTCTTTTGCCGATTTTGCAATGTCTCATAAAGAAATCCCTGAAATAAGCAACCTGATAAAAGAATGCTTTATTGGTTTTTTTGAAAAAAACATAAAACCTTATCGTCACCCAGACTTACCAATAAATGCTGTCGGAAGCATTGCCTATTTGGCAAAAGATGAATTTGAAACAACAGCCCGACAATTTGGCTACTCTATCGGAACTATTTTACGAAGTCCAATAGATGGGTTAATTACGTACCATCAATAAAATCCTCTGCAACCTATGGCTGACAACTACCTTGAAAAACATTATGAGGATTATGAGCAGCGCAAAGCAAAATGGCTCAAAACCCGCAAGCACTACAAAAAATCAAACAAAAAAGAATCTGTCTGAATTCCTTCATTCCATATTTTTTGCAAATACTAAGCAATAAAAAAAACGGGCACTTCATCATAAAGTACCCGATTTCCTGTTTTCCGCAATGGGGTGACCCAAATCGAGGTTAGGTTTTCACACCGATAGCATCCAGTAGCTTCGTGACCTCCTCATCGTAGTCTGTGCGGAGCATGACGGACATCGGGAAGGCGCACATCATCCTCCTGGGACTCGAAATAGAGCGTGCTCATGTCGTAGAACGCCACTGTCACCCGACCGCCCATGACAGCCTTCGTGTGTTCAAACGCTATCTGCTCCACCTGCCATTTCACGCCGATGCTCTCGTCGGCAGCCTCACGTATCTCCTCTGCGGTCTTGCCTCTTGCACACAGCTCGTCAAGAAAGCGGTAGATGGCATCTGGCGAGTAGGACTGGTGCATGAAGCGCTCCATGTACTCCGCCGTCCTGAGCTTGCTCCCCGGGTGGTAGAGCCGAGTCACAACCAAGGCACGAAACAGGGCGTTGTCGGCGGTCTTTACCTTGTCATAGCCTATGCGGTCGAACAATGTGCCATAGACAAGCTCTGGCCCGACTAGCCGGAGCTGGCTTTGGCGTAAGCCTGCCAGTACCTTGTCGTATGCAACTGCCTCATCATCGAGTTCGAAGAGAGGCAAACCCGCCTGACGCTCCTCTACCCATCTGTTCCCGCGCTTGATGAGCATGGCGACCTCGTCGGCATCACAGCTACAGCCCATCACCTTGATACACTTCCGTTTGCCATGCACCTTCTGCATGACGCGAACGGAGATACTTCCAGACTTATTCAGTTTTTTCTCCACAAACATGCCACAAAGGTA
>JAZLKO010000008.1:0-69766 GCA_045597685.1 Prevotella sp. | reverse complement strand
GATGAGTACCACTTCAGGTACAACAGGCGAAACCAGATGGACACAATCTTCGATGTGCTCCTTCGTAGAATGGTAAAATATCAACCAACTCGCTTATAATCAATTAAATCAATAGTGCGCACTAAGCGCCTATACCTAAAAATATTTTACGATATTCGCATTTTTCCACAGAATCCTACACATATTCGAAGTCTTCTACTTCTTCTATTTCCTCCTCATCTGTTGAGTCATCGTCGTCGAAAAATTCTTCATCATCAAAAGCTGAGATGTCCTTATCACGGTGGACAAGGTTTTCCTCCGAAATAATTCCTTGTATCTTATTGCTTTCGCTGTTCAGTTCTTGCCAAAGTACGTCTTTCAGTTCATCCAGTCCCATTTGTGCAACAGATGAGATAAAGACTACTGGTAAATCGTCGGGCAGTGTTTCTTTTAGCATTTCAATGAGTTCTGCATCAAGCAAGTCACATTTTGTAACAGCTAACACTCGATGTTTGCTGAGCATTTCTGGATTGAACTGTTCTAATTCATTCAGAAGTATGTCATACTCTTTCTTTATATCGTCCGTATCGCCTGACACCATAAACAGCAGAAGCGAATTTCGTTCTATATGCCTGAGGAATCTTAGTCCCAGTCCCTTTCCTTCGCTTGCTCCTTCAATGATTCCTGGTATGTCGGCCATAACAAACGATTTATTGTCACGGTAGGCAACAATCCCTAACGATGGTTCCAATGTTGTGAACGGATAATTTGCTATTTTCGGTTTTGCTGATGAAAGTGTGGAGAGCAGTGTGCTCTTCCCTGCATTTGGAAATCCCACCAATCCCACATCTGCCAATAGTTTCAGTTCGAGGATGATGGTCATCTCTTGCATCGGTTCGCCAGGCTGTGCATATCGTGGTGCTTGATTTGTGGCTGTGCGGAACTGATAATTGCCTAATCCGCCACGTCCTCCTTTCAGTAGCATCACGCACTGACCATCCTCGGTGACATCACAGACATATTTACCGTCTTCGGCATTATAGACAACTGTGCCGCATGGAACGTCGATATAGATGTCAGCCCCATCAGTGCCATGACATTTGTCGCGTCCACCATTTCCGCCATGTTCGGCAAAAATATGTCGTTGATATTTCAGATGCAACAAAGTCCAATAGTTATGGTTTCCTCGTAGATAGATATTACCTCCGCGTCCACCATCGCCACCGTCAGGACCACCATTATACTGATATTTCACATGGCGCAAATGCATAGAACCCTTGCCGCCCTTACCTGAACGGCAATGGATTCTTACATAGTCTATGAAATTTGACTCTAAAGCCATTTATTTTTGCGTATCCAGGAATTCAAAGATTTCACTTATCATCAAGTCCTTTGAACCCTTCCATGTGAAGGTGTGACGGATGCCTTCTTTTTCAAACCATTTAGCTAATGGTTCTGTCTGCTTGTGATACACCTCGAAACGTGATTTGATAGTTGTTTCATTGTCATCGGCACGACCTTCTATCTTTGCCCTGTTGAGCAGGCGTTCCATTAAGGTCTGTTCGTCAACAATCAGTTCAATCATATTACCCATCTCCACATTACGTTCAGCAAGCATTTTCTTCAAAGCTTCTGCTTGTGGGATGGTGCGAGGAAAACCATCGAAAATAACTCCGTTCTGAGTATCTAACTTATCGTATGTATCAGCCAAAATGTCAATAATCAATTCATCGGGAATGAGCTGTCCCTTATCAATCAAGGCTTTTGCCAATTTACCCAATTCGGTATTGTTCTTAATTTCCTCTCTCAAAACATCACCAGTTGAAATATGAGCCATTCCATAGCGCTGAGCCATTTCGGAACTATAAGTACCTTTTCCAGAACCTGGTGCACCAAAAATAATTACATTCTTCATATTATTCTGCTAATTCATATATATCCTTCAAATTGCGTCCTTGCTGGTCGTAATCCAGTCCATAACCTACTACAAATAGGTTAGGAATTTCAAATGCCACATAGTCCAAAGTCAGCGGCACTTGTAATTTTTCAGGCTTTGTGAGCAGTGTACAGATTTTCACTGATGCAGGATTTTGCAGACTCAGTGTTTCCAGCATTTGCTGCATTGTCAAACCAGTATCAACAATGTCTTCGACTATGATAACATCACGTCCTGTTAAATCTACATTCAACCCTATCACTTCACTAACTATGCCTGTAGTTACTGTTCCTGCGTACGATGCCAATTTCACAAAAGTAATCTCACTTGGAATAGTAATCTCCCTGTATAGGTCAGCTCCAAAAATGAAAGACCCATTCAACACTGCCAAAAACAGCGGATTCCTGCCTTCCATTTCCTTGCTGATTTGTTTTCCTAACTCTTCTACACGTTTCTTGATAACTTCTGCTGAGATAGATACTTTGAACGTCTTGTCGTAAATTTTAATGCTTTCCATAAAAACAAAATTCAAACCACTGCAAAGGTAGGAAAAAAGTTTAGAGTTTAGAGTTTAGAGTTTTAAGTTTTAAGTTTTTTTATAAAAAAACCTAATTATCAGTTGTGAATCGTGAATTCTGGATTCTAAATTTGCTGTTTTTTTATATCTTTGCAGTAACTATCAATATTGATTCAACTCAACTTGCTGCTGCTGTTCATTTATAGTGCAATCGTGTTGGGTACCGTAATAATGGTTCTGCTCGACAGGAAAGAGCCAGTCAAGACTATGGCTTGGCTGTTGGTGCTTTTTTTTCTGCCTATTATCGGGGTAATCCTGTATTTCTTCTTTGGACAGAATATGCGCAAGGAGCGCCATATCAACCGCAAGAGTGTAAGTCAGTTGACCAAGCATTCTATGCTGGAATCAGTCACCCAGCATGACATTGCCCTTCCAGAAGCTCACCGCGAATTAATCCAACTATTTGTAAATCAGAATAAATCCCTGCCTTTTAAGGACAATTCAATACAGATATTCACTCATGGCAAGCAGATGTTCGACTCATTACTCAGCGACATCAAGCAGGCTAAAAAACATATCCATTTGGAAACCTATATTTTTGAGGACGACGATTTGGGGAACACCATAGCCGATGCCTTGATAGAAAAAGCACATGAAGGATTGGAAATCCGTGTGCTCTACGATGATGTGGGATGCTGGAATGTGCACGACAGGTTTTTCAAGCGTATGAAAAAAGAGGGTGTTGACATTCATAGCTTCATGCCTGTTATCTTTCCTCTGTTCACAAGTAAAATCAATTATCGCAACCACCGAAAAATCTGTATTATTGACGGTGGAATCGGCTATATTGGTGGAATGAACATTGCCGACCGCTACGTCAATGGGACAAAGAATCAAGCATGGCGCGACACTCATCTGAAAATCATCGGCAAGTCTGTTTATGGACTCCAGCGCACATTCCTGATGGACTGGTATTTCATGACTCGTAAACTACTAAAAAATAAAAAATACTATCCTGAAATATCGCCTCAGATAACAAACGATTGCCTTGTGCAGATAGTCGCCAGCAGCAGCGCGTCACTTTGGCCTGACATTATGCAAGGCTATGTGAAAGTGCTGAACAATGCACGTCGGTATGTCTATCTTGAGACACCATATTTCATTCCTACGCAACCCATCCTGTTTGCCATCCAGACAGCAGCTCTCTCTGGTATCGACGTACGCATAATTGTCCCTGCAAAAGGCGACAATTTCTTCGTTGATTGTGCGTGTCGCAGTTTTTTGCCAGAGGTGCTTAAAGCTGGAGCAAAAGTCTATTATTATAAGGCAGGATTCAACCATTCCAAAATTCTTGTTTCTGATGATATGCTATGCAGCGTTGGTTCAACCAATATCGACCCACGCAGTTTCGAGAACAATATGGAAGTCAATGCCTTTATCTATGACAAGAGCACCGCTCAGCAGATTGCCCGTATCGTAAGAGCCGACATGAGAAAAAGTCGTCTCATCAGCAATATCAACCAAATTCGCAGCAAAAATATGTTTGTCCATCTATGGGATTCAATCATAAGAATGCTGTCGCCACTATTATAAAAAACTATGTTTTTTAATTGATAATTGACAATTGGCAATTAATAATTAATAATGAAACATTTTTCTATTTTCTTGCTTGCTTGCATTATTTCAGCATCAAACTGTTATGCTGCTTATCCTGTAGTAACAACTAATCCACGATTTGCCAGGGGAGCTACTCAGGCATTTGGCCGTCTCACCGTCACTGCCAACGGCAATACAATCAGAAAACGTGGCTTCTGCTTTGCCACACATCCAAATCCTACTGTCGAGGATAGCCTTTCGTCGGCTACAATCTCCAGCAATGGAGTTATTTATTGGATGAAAAATATGAAACCTGCCACTGTATATTATGCACGTGCTTACTGCCAGACTGCCTATGATTCTTTCTATGGCGACGTAATCAAGATTGTAACCTTGCCTAAAGGTACTGTCACATGGACGTACGACAATGGAGGCGATTCTCAAGCCAACGCCCGCATCAATTCGGCTGTGGAATCATGCGTAGAATACTGGAACGAACTCACCAGTATCACAGGCTTTGGCATAAGCTGTCATTATGGTAGCAGCACTCCAACTGCCGACTGTAGCTATGGCGGATGGATGCGTGTTGGTCCTAATGCTTCCTATCAACGCACAGGAACCATCATGCACGAGGCTTTACATGGTATTGGAGTAGGCACACACTCCATTTGGACGGGTCCGTCGGTAATGCGCTCTGGCAGCACCACTGGTGACTGGTTAGGCGACCGTGCCACTGAAGTTCTTCGCTTCTGGGACAACAGTGAGACTGCAACACTTCATGGCGACAACACCCACTTGTGGCCGTACGGAATAAACGGTGCTCATGAAGATGCAGGAACCGACCAGCTCTATATCGGTACCAGTCTGATTGCACAAGCTTTATGTGAAGACGGACTTCCTTGCTCTGGAGCACGAAGCTTTGGTAGTCCGGCTTATGTGTTCAACCAGGAAGACACCATAAAATACTACATCAAAAACGAGGATGAGAGTTGCGGACTCTACACCTCTTATCTTATGGAATCAGCTACACATAAACTGCAATGGGTAAAAATGACTGCTGCAGAGGCTCAGGCTAAAGATGCTGCTGCATGGTATATCACCTTTACTCCAAACAACCAGTACTACCAGTTCCGAAATGCAGCAACAGGCTATTATATTTCCTATTCAGCATCAACTTTCCAAACCTCTTCCTCGAAGTGCGACCTTCACCTCATGCGTTCACGCAAGGACATGAAAAGCAGCAGTGGCAGTCTGATAACCACTCAACGCCCATATTGGATTATCTTCCCCGACAATGGCACTTCCACACCTCCATGCATGAGTGCATCTTCGGGTAGTGCTGTAACAGCCACTGCATTCAATATTGCCACCACTGCAACCAAGCAACACTGGCTGCTGCTCACTGCAGAACAGGCTGCTGCTCTTGATGATGCCTCCATCATCGCTGCAAGAGACGAGTTTTTCATCACCAAGGCAAATTATGAAAAAATGCTTGATGTTCCACACATCCAGCTTACAGAAGGCACTGACGAAAATCTGAGAGAAACCATCGCCACATTGACACAACAAGCAAACGAAGCCACAACATCAGCCGAAATAAGCAATTTTACAACAAGACTGCTTGCTGCTGGAAAAACTTTTATCACTCACAGCCAAGCTACCGATACCAATCAGCCGTTTGACCTTACCTTCATGATTGAAAACCCTGATTTACTTAATGATATCAGCGGGTGGACAATGAATGCAGGCTATGCTTACAACTATCAGCTTGTGGAATACTACGAGAAGAATCCAAGCCTGTCGCAAACACTTTCCAGTATGCCAAAAGGCAGTTACCGTTTGTCTGCCAATGCCTTCCAGCGTCCTGGCAACAACAACAATGCCTATACAGCCTATCAGTCGGGCAAAAATGATGTCAAGGTGAAACTCTATCTTGCAAAATTCAGTGACGGGGTGTACGTTAAAAACATCATGGAAGAACGCTCCAAGACGCAAGTCCACAGTGATGATGCTCGCATGAGCGACGGCACTTATGTGCCAAACACAATGGCAAGTGCAGCCGCATATTTCAAGAAAGGCTATTACAACACTTCCGTAACCTACTTCCTCCCTACAGCAGGCAACCTGAAAATTGCCATCTCTGGAGCCAACAACACCTCATCATGGTGGACTGCCTGCACGAACTTCCGACTTGGCTATTATGGACCTTACGACATTAAAAAACTGAAAAAAGGCGATGCTAATAACGATGGATTTGTCAATGTCAACGACATCACGGCAATTGCCGACATAATTCTTACTGGCGGACTTAGCACATACAATCTGATTAATGCTGATGCCAATGGTGATGGCATTATCAATGTCAACGACATCACCGAAACCGCAAACATGATTTTGAAAGAATAAATGTAATTGCGGTTATACGATAAACCAGAATCGTTCATTAGCGTTCCTTGGCAGCATTGGTTCCGGCTATATATCCGGATGTCATTGCCCATGAATGTGCCATTCCACCCCATGGAGTATATGGTTTACTCTCGTTATTCTCAACGCCGAGACAGTCGTTTCCTACAGCGAAAAGATTTGGAATGGGCTTACCCTTGATGTCAAGCACGTGGCAGTCAGAATCGACATCCAGGCCTCCGACAGTTCCGTATGTGTATCCTGCGGCAATCACAGCGTAGTATGTGCCTTCCTTCCCCTGAAGGGATTTCTCCAGTTTCCAAGTGGGGCATTGGAGTTTGTTTGCCAGTTCGGTGATAGATTCTGCCTTGAAAACGTTACCATAACGGATTCCGACATCAAGAATGGAATGAATTGATTCCACAGGCTTTCCGATAGGTACACCAGACAGTTCTGTCTGATTGATAACCCGAGGAACGTTTCCTTCATAACTGGTGGGCAGTCCCATTTTTCTGAATTGTTCTATCTTGGATTCAGGGAAGATGACGTAGTATCTGAAACCTGGTGCCAAGCAGATTTCTTCCTTAACGTCCCATATCTCCCCCTCCGTTGTGACACACAACTGGTCTTTTGCAAGTGCCAGTGCGGTCAGGATCCCTTTCTGCTCGGGAGAAAGGTCATCGTTCCTTATCAGATTCGGCACTTGTATGATGTGAATGATAGGTGGCGCAGCGATATTGTACGTTGCGGCACCGGCTTCGACTGCCATATTGATACCAGCTCCATCGTTTATGGTATATGCCAGAGTGGCTGGTATATCCCCCAGATACTGCTGTACCATATTACTGTTGCCGATATATCCCCCAGTTGCAAGAATCACGTTCTTCCCGTAAATCCTGCATAGCGTGCCATCACGCTTCTCCGCAAGAACACCGCAAATCCTGTTGTTCCCATCTGTTATCAGAGATTTTGCTGTGAGCTCCAATTCGTACCGGTTGCCATTTCTGGCTGCAACAGCCTTGTCCATTATGTTCTGGAACATATACGTCTTATTTCGAGTGGTGCCTGTTGTCGTGCTATCAGGCACAAATGGAAACCAAAGGTTCTGCCATTCCCGATTGGATATTGATGTAGCACCTCTTAATATGTTTACACCGAATTTGTCCATATAGAAATCAAGCGTAGGTCCTGATTTGTCTATTGCCTGCCAGATTATGTTTGCTTTTTCGTGACCAGCATAATCTGTCCAGACGTTGTATAATTCTTCTGGAGTTACATTACTGGGACCATACAGCCTTGTAGCGTTAACAGACTTTATTGCCATGGGACCGGACACAGTAGCAGACTGTCCTCCAAGTTTCGCCGACTTTTCAATTCCAAAAACCTTTGCACCAGCGAATGCGGCAGCAGCGTATGCATATATTCCAGACCCGCCAAGTCCCACAACAATGACGTCGTATCCTTTTTCATTGACCGTTGAACAGGACTTCCTTACCTTGCGATACCAGTCGGAGACATTTCCTCCAGCCTGTTTTATTGCCTTGGCGGTACAGTTCCTAATTGCGTTTGAGGTATAGGTAGCTCCTGTTACGGCATCTATTCCCATATTCTGCGAATCAATCAGACGAGGAATGAAGAGGTTGAATGCCATTGATGCAATGTCGGAGGTGTGGCTGTCATATTCTTCGATTACCCTAATATCTGCAATCTTTCCATTTTTGAATGTCACTTCACAGGTCATCGGCTCATTCCAACTGAAACTCTCGGACTGTGCCGTATAAGTGCCATCCTGTACTACTCTGTGACGGTTACAGGAACACAATAGGATTGCTGCAAATATAAAGAATGTTGTTTTCTGTAGTGTTAACACTTAAATGTTGTTTTGAGTCTATAACCTTAATTCCGCAGCACAATAATATTTTACTTTTTTAAGGTCCTAAGCAACAAAAAGTTGTGGCATAGGATTTTTGCCGTGTCAGAAATTTTACTTAATTTTGTGCTGCAAATAAAAAACAAGCGAAAATGACTTATTTCGTTTTTACACTATTACTTCTATGAGAGTGCGACCATTGTGTTCTACAGAAGGAAGTAACCCTGGAGTTTTCCCCTTGTTGAAACAGAATGACACAAGGTAACCTATCGTTTGCTTTTTAAGTTCAAGATACTCGAACAATTGGGTTTCACCTTTGTAGTTGTAACTGTCACCTCGCCATATCTTCAGTTCAATCACATACTCATGGTTGTTGTAGTTGATGATAAGGTCAGTACGAGTTTCATCACGTGTCTCTGCCTCTACATAATAATGGCCAACACCATTGATGATAGGACGGAGATATAGTTGAAACTGCTTGCGTCCATGCTTTTCTACAAATTTGGCATCCATTGTTCCATCTTCTGTGCGAAAAATTTCATTGAAATGCTCAGAGAATTTCTGTAATAGCAAAGGCATGTCCAATTCATCACCTTTGACAAACTGAAGTTTCTCTATGGATCCTGCAGTATAAATCTCAGAATCCTTTTCTTGCGACATGAAATACTCGTAGATGGCAGTTTCTATGATACGGCATGAAACGGAGAATGTTCCATTATGGACATTGATGAAATTGAACCTTTCTGCAAGTTGGAACGCCTCGTTTAGCGGATTATACTTTCGGGATTCACCCGAGAAGAGATGATTCTTGAGCAAAGATTTCAAGTCAGGGAATTGTTCTATCTTTTTAATCATGTCATCAAAGAGCATGTTGTGCTCGTTGAGCAATGACTTTACAGCATTGCGAAGTCCCTCATGAGTCCAGTCATTCTGCTCATCCATTAACTGGCACAGACGAGAAACGAGGAAGGGATAACCACCAGTATATTCACGAATCCATAAAGCAACCTCTTCGGTGTCCATACCCCTATGATGGTCAAACTCATAATCATCAAGCATACCCTTTATCCCATAGGCGGACAAGCTCATATCTACTTTAAATGGAACAGCAATGTTCCATGGCGAATTGTATTGATGTTCGTCATCTGGACGAATTTTTAATTTGAGATTTTTTACGTCATAAACTCCTGAAAGAATTACTGACTGGAAAGTAGCTTTGTTTTGCCTGTCAAGAAACAACTTGCGCAAGATACTTAACAAAGAAATCAAACTGCTATTATCAGAGGCTTTATCAGTTTCATCAATAGTCAGAACTACAGGCCTATTGTTGAACTTGCATACTTTGCTAAAGATGCTTGTCAGAATTACTGTTTCAACAGGACTGATTGAATCATCAACTGAGTTAAGAATCAAATCCCTCGACTTATCTGATAGCCCACACACCATTTCATTCTCAATAGCATCCTTCATAAGCCACAATACGGTGGCACAGAATTTCTCATCAGAACAGAATAATCCTTGCCCCAAATCTTCAAAAGACAAGGAGAATACAGTATATCCATCACTCTCCAAAGTGGACTTGATGGCATTCAATGTGGTAGTCTTGCCATACTGTCTGCCTCGGTTGATACAGAAATAATCGCCTTGGGCAACCATCTTGCGGATGATTTCCAAACGCTCAGTGATGTCCACCATATAGTGCTCATTTGGGCGACAGGGTCCAGTTGTAGTGAATCTCTTCATTTTTGTGATCTCGGCGGGACTCAAACCCGCGACACTCAGAACCGGAATCTGATGCTCTATTCAACTGAGCTACGAGACCTTTAAAATAATTGACAATTGATAATTGACAATTGATAATTAATAATTAACAATTTAAGCATTGGCAGAAAGTTTTTTATATAATAACCTTCTGCCATGCTTTTTATTGTATTAGTTTCCTAAAATTATTGCGGCTGTGCCTGTGATATCGTTTACATTGATGAAACCATCGTTGTTGACATCGGCATTGTCATAATTAAAGTTCTCAGCATTGCCATTCAGAATATAAGCAGCAATAGTCGTGATATCATTGACGTTAACCTGGCCGTCATCATTAGCATCACCCTTCATGCCAGCATACTTCTCTTCCATCTCCTTTGACTTTTCACCCTCATTGAGAATAATGATGTCGAAAAATCCAAAGCCCGTTGATGTACCTGTAGGACGAACTCTCACATAAACTTCTCCATCTTTACCGTATGAACGTATGTGTTTGTTGTACAGACGTTTTGTTGACTGAAGAACGCAAGTGTCGCCAAGTTGTGTCCATTCGAGAGAATCGAGCGAAACTTCAACCACGAAAGCGCATCCCGAACTACCAGAAGTATTTGTTGCGTATGTCATCACGTCGAATGGACCTTCAATCTTGTCTCTTGTTTCGATTGAAGCATTGTGACCTTCGTCAGCAATCCACTTGTAGAATGTAAGAGCCTTGCCTGTCAGCAGTTTGTCTAAGTCGCAATCTTCAGCACGTGCTGGATTGTAACCACTTTCATCGCCTACATATTTACCTGGAGAAATGTCCTGCCAAATCACGCATTCACCATAGGAAATGGCTTTCCAGCCTGCTTCTGCATTTTCAGGAACTTTTACTTCTGGCTCTTTAGGAATATTAATGAGTTCGCCAGTTTCAGGGTCAACATCTTCAATATACATAGTTACTGCACTTGCTCCCCATGAGAAGATTCCCTTGTTGTTGGCTGCACCGAACGAATAGTCGGTCTGGTTTCCATCGAAATGTGAAACTACGTCCTTGCGTATGTTCTTGACGTTTGCAAGAATCTCAACAGTCAGGATTTCAGACTGCACGAGTTCGTTGATGCTATCATTACCCAATGCAAATGCTGTGAGTGTCTGAACGCTGTGGATTGTCAGCGGAGCAACATAGCGACTTGAATAAGTGGTATCGGTAGAACCTGTGAAATTATACCAGATGTCAACATTCTCTTCTGGAGTGCTCAGAGCCACTAATGCATCTTCATAGTCTTTGTTGCCGCTGATAGCAATGATAGGCTTCTTTGCCTGATGTTTCAGTAGCACGTCGAAAGTCGTAACTTCACTCAATGTATAACCTTCTGCAATGGCGATTGCCTTGACAGTACACTCGTTTGTCAAAACTATTGGTTCTGTGTAGAGAGTGCTTTCTAATGTAGGTTCACTGCCATCAAGTGTGTAATAAGTCTGTGCCTTGTCGTTAACATTACCAAAGGCGATAGTTGTCTGCATTTCGGCATAGGATGGCAACACGATTGGTGCTCCTGTTGGAGTGATTTCTGCCTTTGAGCTACAGAGTAGTGTGAGTGCATTATTGATAAGCACACCGTTTGGTTCATACATATCGCTTGCTGCTTCCTTGCTGTAAGGAAGGTAGATATAACCATTGTGACCGATATTGTGTGCATGCGACATGATGAGTTCAGGATTTTCCAAATCCTTCATATAGATTTCATCATCGGCAAATTTGCCTGTCAGAGTCTGTAGTGGCACTGGCAACACGTCACCATTGGTAAGAGTAACGAGCATTGTACCATCGTCTTCCGTATTGATTTCGAGATTTTTACTGAAAGCTTTGATTCCAGTTGTCAGGATGCCCAATTCTGATGTAGCCTCACCAATTGTGCCGAGTCCCCAAGCTTCGTAGAGGTCTGGGTTGCAGTTGAGAGTTGGGACAAATGCGATTGCATCTTTGAGCATGCTGACGTTGACATTGTCGGCTGGGATGTTGTTGCTCAGGACGATGGCTGAATATTCCAGCAATTGCTTGTCTGTGATTTCAGTATTTATGTCAATAGGAGTGATGGTAGCCATTTCCTGTTTTGCAACCCGTTTGTACAATGGGTCTTCAGCAAGTACGAGATTTTCACCTCCGTCATAGAGGAAGCCAATCTTTTCAGTAACAGGAACATCGCCTTCACCTATTATTATATAAGAGATGTGGAAACCATTTGTTGCTTTCAGTTTCAGTTCGCTGTCAACATCGTTTGAATTAATGAGAGTAACCTCAACATTTTGTGAACCATCGGAAGTGGTGAATTTTGTATTGCCAGCCTCATCAGCAAATCCAGCTGTTTCGACAGTGAATCCTCTGCCTTCACCATTCTTGTGAGTAGTATAGGCAACTCTGACATTTTCTTTGGCAGGAACGAGTGGAACTGTTACGCAGTCTTCGTCTTTCTTGCCATTGAACCAGATTGCTCCTCCCTCAGGCCAAGAACTCTGTGGATTGATGATTACATTCAGATGCTGAGCTGATTTTGCACCAAAGATAAGTCCTTCAGTTTCAGGAATCACCTGGTCAACACCATTGATTTTCACTACGAGAGGACCAGCACTACGAGCCTTTGATTCAAATCCTGTGCTGGTGGTATTCCAATAGCCGCTTCCGCTGGCTACGTCAGTATTGAACATGGCGATAGATGTTTCACTGAATCCTTGTGTGAAGTCCCATGTTCTACGAATTTTATCAGCATTTATTTCCGATACGGCAAAAATACTGAGAATCAATAGAGTAATAAATTTCTTCATAGTTTGTAAAGAGATTAATAGAATATTTAAAAAGTTTTGTTGTTTACTTTTCCAAAATCAGGTTTGCTGTTTCGGTGATGTCGTTGATATTGATGACTGCATCCTTGTTCACATCGGCAGAGAAGCGATTGAATGCTTCAGGCTTGTCACCAAGTATGTAAGATGCTGTGGTCGTGATGTCGTTGACATTGACGACTTTATCCTTGTTTGAATCACCAGGAATCATATCGTAAATATCGTTATAGTTCAAGATAGTGGATGTATAGTTACGGTATTCACCATCTTTGTCAAAGGCTGCAATTACCATTGTATAAGTCTTGCTTAATGAAGCTGGTTTGTAGGAAGATGTACCCACATACGCTGTTTTGCTTTCGATAAGGCTGTCGGCTATCTGCTGTGCCACGATTGCCACAGAATCCACGCTGATTTCACCCTCTACAAAGACATATCTGCATTTTTTGACCGACTTGTCGGCTGTGATTCTGACACCAATCTTCTTGCCGAAAGTCTGTTCGTAATCATAGGTGGCTGAAATGTCGAATTTGAATCCATCAATCAAGAATGTCTCTTCCCCAGTTTGTGAAGTCATCCAGGATTCATCTCCAATCATGTAAGCAACATTCAGTGTGAACAATCCTTTGTTAGGTTCATACTTACAAGGATAAGTTTCGTATGTATAATCAGGATTGAAAGTAGGAATGTCTGAAACATACACACCTGCTACTTTCTTTTCAGAGGCAAAAGTATAGTTAACATCAAAACCTGCATATTGTTTAGGGATGGTGCAATTTCCAGTATTGGCATCATAGTTGATAAAGAAATCAGTATTATACGACCAATGCTGAATCCAAAACTGTCCTCTACCCTCTTCCGATACGCAAGGTCTGTATGTAATCGGCAAACCTGGATCATCTTTACCTACAGTACCTAATGTATATAAATAATTTGCAGAATAAGTGTAAGTTCCCGTTCCTTCTCCTACTGGTTCCCAGTCACCCCACTCAAGAACATGACCTATTGTATCCTTAATACACTTAAACCTATTCCATCCTGCAGCGTTGGCGTATGTCTCAACACTATTATCAGGCACGATAAGTTCCGTATAATAATAGACTGAATCGTTAAATACTCCATTGGATATTTCAATAGGTGTGGTCCATGGCACTTGCAATGATGGCACACAATCAAGCATTGGCAGGAATCCTGCCGTCAGCTTGCTCACTCTGTATGTCTTGCCATTGTATGCTATTTCTTCTGGTATAGAAACTGATTCGGTGTATTCGCCATCATCTTTATATGTAAGTGTAACTGTAGAGTCGGCAAGAAATTCATAGCACAAACCATCGATAAGAATGGTTTTGCGAGGTTCCAATCCGATTGTTATTTCATTACCAGTGTTGTACTGATAACCCGAAACATTCAACGCTCCGATTTTGAAAAAGCTGTTATAAGCACCATTCCAACCCCAGTTGAAATGGAAATATCCGAATTTTGTATATCCGTCACACACAAAAGCATGTCCACCTGCATTACCATCCTGACCAGAGTAAAATATTGGACGTGCGGCATCAAGTTCGGCCCTGAGCATGCTGTCCCATTCTGCTTCGGTGAAATTATCCTTGTTGTAGTATTTAATATTGCTCGAATAGGCAAAGTTGCGAGGGAATGCATAATATTGTCTATCCACTAATGCACCACTACCGCTAACACCATAGTTCATATCCAAGCTTATACCCACATCTGAACACAGTTTTG
This sequence comes from Prevotella sp., assembly GCA_045597685.1. Classification (GTDB taxonomy): domain Bacteria; phylum Bacteroidota; class Bacteroidia; order Bacteroidales; family Bacteroidaceae; genus Prevotella. The sequence continues at coordinate 55,144 of JAZLKO010000008.1, read as the reverse complement.
CAACAGCATTGGCCTGTTCGTTTGAATAAGAACGAAGATAGGATGGCAGCATATTGTCCCAGTCGTATGTGGATTCACTGAAATTGCACGAAAGAGTCTTTCCGTTCCAGTCGTATGCATAATAACCATGTCCCTTCAAAGGCCATTTGTAGTAGAACATTATCTGCGCCATTGCTGTTGCGGCACATCCCACAATACAACGTTGTCCACCGACTGTAGGACACATATTATTGTAAGGTGAACTTTGCGACCATGCAATATCTCCCAATAACGGACGCACCATAATGGAATCCCTACCGTCGTCACTTTTAATCGGGGCTGTTTTTATATGGTTTGTGCGAGCCCAGTTTATCTGCTCCTGATACTGACTGAGCCACCACTTGAAGTTGTCTGGAATATCGTCATAATCAAAACTACCTTGGTCGGAATAGCCTAACACCTGATCCTGATTGTCCAAAACCACAAAGCCCTTGTTGTCGGCTTTGTTATAGACTGTAAAATCTACCTTCTCGCCTGTCATTGCCTTATAAGCCACCTCCATCTCAGCCTTGTTAATTGCAGCAATGGCAGAATGGTTGAAGACGAAAACTAAAACGAAAACTGAAACTGAAATTCTTTTCATAATATGATATTTTCTAATTATTCAATAAAAATCCGCGCAAAGTTACAAAACATTTTTCATCCATGCAAATAAAAATGCATATTTATTGCAAAGTCACACCTTATCTCCATCTTGTGTCCTGTTCACAGCACCCTTTCCGCTATTCCGTCCATACTCTTCAAGGGGTTTAACTTGGTTTTTGTCAAAGCATAACCTGCGAATAGACATTTACCCCCAGTGTTTTTCCACTGACCGCACCTTTTTTTTCACGGCATTGGTCAGTAAATGATAAAAAATGTCAAATTGTCCGTAAATTCTTGTGTGATTCAATAATTATTATTACTTTTGCGAACCAATAATAGAAATAATTTATATTATGAGTTCGCAAAAGAATGTATTAGAGGTGATTTTGAACAGTTCACGATCTGTGTTCAACATCCAATCACTAAGAATGTTGACGGAGTATGAAAATAGTCAGAAACTTACTCAATCACTTCATTATTATATAAAGGAGGGCAAGATTCGCAATCCACGTCGAGGCATCTATACCAAAGCATCCTATGATGAGCGGGAGATGGCTTGCAGCTTGTTTCGGCCGGCCTACGTTTCGTTGGAGTATGTGCTTCAGCGTGCAGGAGTAGTGTTTCAGTATGACGACGCCATAACATGTGTGAGTTACCTGAATCGTATCGTTGAAATAGATGGCAAGTCCTATCAGTTTCGAATCATCAATCATGAATTATGGATTGGGATGGAGGGTATTGAGCAGTATGACAACATCCTGATAGCAACCCCAGAACGAGCATTCCTCGACATGATTTATTTGAGTGCAGGTAACTGCTATTTCGACAACCTTCATCCATTGAAAAAAACAAAAATCAAACAATTGCTTCCATTTTATCAGTCAAAGGCATTGACTGAGAGAACTACCGAACTGTTAAATCTCAAATAACCATGAACAAGAACAAACATAAACTATATATGGCGCAGATCCTGAGCCTTATCTTCAAGGACAAGGATCTCTGCAACGTATTAGCATTCAAGGGTGGAACTTCATTGATGTTCTTCCACAATCTGAACCGCTTCTCCACTGACCTGGATTTCAACCTGCTTGATCCAGCCAGACTCGACATGGTATATGATAAAGTACGTGCTATTCTGACTCGCTTTGGAACTATTGATGATGAAGCTAAGAAACTTTATGGTCCTGTGCTTGTGCTGAACTATGACAAAGGTGAGCGAATGCTGAAGGTGGAGATTTCAATCCGTCAATACCCGAATCACTACGAGATGCGTTCGTTGGCAGGAACAGATATAAGAGTGATGACCATGCCTGATATGTTCGCGCATAAACTATGTGCTATGGGTGAACGTCTTTCGCCTCGCGACATTTTTGATGTGCATTTCTTCTTACAGAATCATGCAGAGATAAACGAAGAGATTGTACGATTAAGAACCGATAAGAGCGTTAGCGAGTATGCTGCATGGTGTGCAAAGCATGTGCGTGAAGCAAGCCCCAAACTCCTGATGCAAGGACTCGGCGAAGTGCTGAACGACATGAAGTCAAAGACCTTTGTCAAGAACAAACTCATTGATGAGACTTCATCGGCTCTTCAATTGTTTTCTGCATTCCCTTTGGTAGCTCCCAAAAGCGAAATTTGAAATGACAAATAATTCTTGTTATGCAGGAGTCACTCGAAGGGATCCAACGTCAAAGAGCCTCAGCCGCAAGGTTGGCGCTTTTACCTTAAGCTACAGCCGTTCGATATGCTTGAGCAGGAACTCCTCGATGCCCACATAAGTGATACCCGACTCATCCGTCCAGGGGATGATGTCATCCTTCACCACCACAATCTTCCTGAACGAGTCACTGACCCTGTTCAGTGAGGCAGTCTCCTGCTCCCGCTTCTCCTTGGAGTCAACATTGAGTGCCGATTGGATATAGTATCGCTGAAAACCCTTGTTTACAACAAAATCAATCTCTAACTGCGAATGGACGGTCTTGCCATCCTCCTCCTTCCGGTGGTATGGCACTACCGAACTTCGCACGATGACGATAACGATACGCCTTCGGCTACGATGACTTTCGGATTGAACTAATAAATGCAGTCAATTGCTTTTCTATTGACTGAAGCTTTTTATTCATCTCAAAGAATGTGTCCTCATCCAAATAGCCAACATTTCTTGCAATAGCCAATTGTGTCTCGACTTCGTATGCGGAACCAAGCGATGTGTCAAGAAAATGAGCGAAGTCTGCATCTGTAGGTCGAGCTGCACCTTCTGCAATATTGCTACTTATAGAAACAACTGCACGTTGCAACTGGTCACAAAGTCCTTTCTTCTCAAACCAAGGCATCTTACTTGTGACTTGATAGATGTAAGTGGCGTATTCAACAGTAGCTTGATAAACTGGGTACTTCCTAAAGTTTCTTGTCTTCTTTTCGTGTTCTTCCATTGGTTATCGTAGTGAAACGTATCGTAGCGCCAGCGAATCGTCATCGTTGAAAATCCGCCACGGTTATGACCTTAATCTTGCCATTCCACTTTTTGGCAATAAGCCTTTGCAAATATCTATCACGATTTATAACCATATAGCGGATATTTCAGTATAAATATACAATAATTTCCGCTGCAAAGATACAACTTTTTCCCAACGAAGAAAAGGATTTCATGGAATTTTCTTTACAGTTTAACGCTTGTTAACATCTATAGTCCCTAACCTTAACTTCGCCAGTTTTCGTTTTCGTTTGCGAAGCCTCCTCTAACCTGAATCCCGGAGTTCTTCTTCGAGCAGCCGAATCCTTGCCTTCAACTCTTCAACAGAAGGCAGTTGTTCCTGAAGCCTCTTCACTTGAACATTGTCGTATGATGCCACACCCATAGGGGTTGTTATTCCGTTGAATGCATATTGTACTTCTGTTTCGTCCTTGTTGCTGCATATCAGAAGACCAATGGTCGGATTCTGTGATGGAGTCTTAATCAGGTCATCAACGGCATTTACATAGAAGTTCAGCTTTCCTGCAAATTCAGGTTGGAATGGTACAGTCTTGAGTTCGACAACCACATAGCAGTTGAGCGGAATATGGAAAAAGAGCATATCAAGTTTCCGAGTCTTGCCAGCAATGATAAGTTGTTTCTGCCTGCCCATATATGCGAAGCCTGTTCCAAGTTCCAACAGGAAGCGTGTGAGCTGCTTCTCAAGTTCGGTTTCGAGAGCTTCTTCTTTGTATCCCTCCTCCAATGAAATGAAGCCAAAGTCGTATGTATCTTTGGTAATAGCCTGCGCCAGTTCACTTTGAGGGGACGGGAGTTTGTCGGCAAAGTTTGTGATTGCACCTCCAAGGTTCTCATAGTAATGGCCCTTTATGCAATTCACCAGGGTGTTACGGCTCCAACCTTCGGTGGCGCATTTCTTTACATAGAAGAGTGCTTCCTCGGTGGATTTGCATTTGCTGATAATTTCTATATGATGCCCCCATGGTACAAAACTGAAAATGGTTGGAAATTTTGCGCCATTGGGAAGCATTATTTGAGACTCAAATATTTCTCCACCAAGTTGGTGGAGTTTTGCAACAGACTGATTGTCTGTTGTTTGTAATTCTCCAACAACTTGTTGGAGTTTTTGCATAGCACTTTCTGATGAGTAGAATTCGTACCATTGTTTCATGTACCACAGATTCGTGGTACTGAAACCCTTTGATTCGGGAAAGGCGTTTTGTAGGTCAAGGCTGAGTTGCTCGACAACACCGGCACCCCATTGTTCTTCGGCCTTACGAGTCACAAGATCCCTTCCCAACTGCCAGTTGAAAAGCAGCTGCTCAGCATTCACCTTTACCGCCGCCTTGACTTGGGCACTACGATAACGTGACTTAATCTCATTAAGCCACTGAGCGTAATCGCTGTCAATCTGCACATCGTGAATTTTCACGACTCTTTTATCATTATTGTTATCTTCGTTTTTCATACCGCAAATTTTTACTATCTTATTTGGAAGTTGGGCATAAAATGTACGCATGCGTACACAATGTTTCAATGATGCCACACAAATCCGAGAACAAATCTGCGGGAATAGTCATTATGCCCGTTGTTATCTTATTTTCTTCCATATAAAAGTATAAACGATAAATCTACGGCTTTTATTGTGTTTTCGTTAGTCCTGCTTCCATTGTAGCCTTCTGTATGAAGGTGATGGTATGAGTGGGAGGTTTTATCTGAAAGCTGCTTTCAAGGAAAATCTCATGCTCATAGTATCAGGCGCTGATAAGCGTCCATACTCTTCAAGGGGTTTTCTCGGTTTTTGTCTAAACAAGACTTCCCTCACTAAAATTCTTGGACGAGCCAAGCGGCAAGCCGATGACCACTGTGCCCAAAAGAGCCTCGCAGTCGCAAGGCTCTTTTGATTTATGATTTACTCAGCCTGTTTTGAGCCGAGAGGTGATGGGGCATCATGGATTCTTCGGTTCCCAAGTCTTGCCATCGATGATAATCTTAGGCAGAGGCACGCTCACCCTTTCCTTGTTGTCTGCCCATCCGAAGAAGTCGGAAGAATACATACCTGGAGTCACACCGCTGAGCTGTGCATCAACCTTGTTGCCTTTGAATGTGATGGTTTTGCTACCGCAGTTATTTCCATAAGTGATGAGATTGCCAACAAAGGCGTGAGAGAAATAAGCAAGGTTATAATCCGTACAAGGGCTCTTCACCGTGATATTCTTCACGCTGCAATTCTCGAACGTGCGGTTGCCACAGGTAGTCACGTATCCGGCAATGCCACCAGCCTGCCAAGTGTAGGAGCCGTCTGGGTCTTCAATGCTGTATTCCATAGAGAGACCTTCAACCGTGCAGTCCTTGACCGTAACGTCCGCCGTTGTTTCAAATATGCAGCCCACAATACCGCCGATTTTCTGGAAAGCGCTGATGTGAGAGTTCTTCACGTGACAGTTGATGAATTCCCCTTTATATATGCTTCCGACCACAATACCACCACGAGCATCGGTCACCGCGCTCGCTGGCCATTCAAGTTTAGCATTGGTGAAGGTCACGTTCTTGATAGTGAAGTCGTTGTATGCTTTGCTGATGAATCCTGCCCAGTCTTTTGCATTTTCGGTATCAACATCCATATTGTCTATGGTATGTCCCTGACCATCGAACGATGTGAGACGACTGTTCGTATTGATGGATTTCCATTTCCGACCGGACAAGTCAATATCTTCCGTCAGCACTGCCGTACAGGAAGGAACATTCCCACCATTGACAAGTTCCGAGAGACGTACCAAAGTCTCTGGAGTAGAGATAGAGAACTGAATTTTCTCACTCCCCTGTCTGGTGACCTTGCTCACGAGTCCGCATATTTCGGCATTACCGCCCTTTATGTCGAGTGTACCGATTGTCACGCCCTTGCCCACCACGAGAGTAGAGGCCGAAGTAGTGGCTGTGACAGTCTGATAATTGCCTCCATTAACCTCAACATGAGAGTTCGGGCAATTGATTACAAGTTCCTTGGCATCGGTATCAATATATAGATTTTCAGGACCTTTAGCATCATCTTCCAATTGGAAGGTAATAGTGCTACCCGTAACACCTTTTATGCTGATGGAAATATCTTTTCCATCGGTTGAGGATGGAAGATCCACAGGAGTACCAATATCTGTTGGGGACGTAATTTCAACAGCTGTTTTTCCTCCCCTCAGAGCCTCTATTGCACCCTTGATGGTGTTCACGCATGACACCCATTTAGACCGACCTATTTGGTAAGCCCTGCCAGTTACGACAATATCTTCCGTTTGCATTGCTTCAATTTCTGCAACGGAGTATTTCACTTTCTCACCTCCTGTGTCAAACGTAAGGTCACTGAGTTTTGCCCCTGAAAGAAGGGCTACATAGAATTTCCCGTCTGAATCTGTTCCCTTGACTGTCACTTTTCTTTTTTCTTCATCGTTAGCACCTTTGGTATTGATAGGAGCAACAGCAGAAGTGATTGTAAGCCTTCCTGCTCCTTCCTGTGGAGTAATGATAAAGAGCGCTGTTTGGTTGCTGAAGTGGGCACTTTTGACTACACGTTCTGCAATAGCGATATTTGCATCAGCAAATCTGCCACTCTGTTCAGCCGGCACCTTGACACCCTTTATCACATTGTTTTCCACCACGGCAGCTTCTGCAGGATAGACCGCAGTCAGTTCACCTGTAAGAATAGTGCTGAACAATGATCGGCCATCATTCACATAAATTGGAAGAATTTTTATTGTAGTTCCGTTAGAAACTAAGATTTCATCTCCGTCGTTGAATTTAGGAGTAAGACCGTCAAGATAAGTTCGAGTCTGTGGGTCGAATGATGCGGTAATTACGCGAGTACCTTCCGGCTGTGTTCCATCGTAATTTTCATTCGTGCATGACGCAAATACAAGACTTGCAGCAATAGCTGCGAAAATGAGTTTGTAGGTTCTTTTCATGATTTTATATCTGTTTATATAATTCAATTCCAATCGTAGTTAAAAAAGCTATCATGATTCAATCTGCAACGGGACGGATGGTGCGGCCATGGCAACGCATGAAGTTGTTCTGTGGATTGAGTAAATCACCCTCGATGCGAAAGATGTATGCGTTTTGATTGGACGGGCAGAGGGTACTTGACCAATAGTTGCCGTGATTGTCAGAATTGAAGAGCTTGTTATCCTCACTGCGGCCACCACCTGCAGCTGGGAAGAACAACTTATGATTACTGTCGGCAACGAGATAAACACCCTTGCTGCCTGACACATTGTAATAATATATTCCCTTAGATGTAGGTTCTTCGGTGACCTTGCCTGTATATGTTAACGTTCCTGAAGTATAATTTTTGCAGGCCTTAGTCAAAGCGGTAAAATCCGCAGTGGCATCAATTCCTCCCGTAGGCATACGCCAGGCACCGCCCCAATTGACATACGCCGCATCGTCGGTAAGGTCGAGGACAGTCTTATTGTCAGCAGTGCCGCTTTTCGCATAGGTATTATTGCTGGTGTACTTTGTGAAGACAGCCATTTTAGAATCTTTTATATATACACCATCGGTAAAATTGCAATTATCCCAAACAAAACCTTTGCTTGCATTCCAAGTTGAGTTAACGTAACTTGAAGGCTTGTCACCGAATGTGAAGGTTTTGTTTGAAAGACTGGTGTATGCCTTCTCAACTGCTCCCCACATGAAATATGTGCCGTAAGGATCTGAGTCGGTCGCACCGATATTTTCCGTTGCCCATTTCTTGCCACCGATGGTGACGTACTCATGCCAGTTGTTTTCGTTGATGGTGTACATAGTGCCACTTGCTATACTATTTACAGCCTTAGCCTTTTCAATTGCCTTCATCGGGATTCCCTTGATTGAGCCAGTGCCTGCTGTCGAAAATTCCGCTTCGAACGACAGGTCACTAAGCTTGGCACCATCGAAAAGGGCAACATAATATTTACCATCGGCAGGTGGGGTCTCAACCGTCACATAATACATACCATCGCCTGATGCGAGATTATTGACAAATTTCGCATCTCCTGAACGCTGACCGTCATCTCCTATTGTCGGGAGTGACTTGATGGTGAGCTTTTGAGTACCCTTTGGAGGAGTGATGACGAACAGTGCAAACTGATTCTTGAATTGAGCAGTACTTTCATCCGCAGCAATGGTTGCCTTGCAGATATTGGAATCGGCAAATTTACCAGACTGTATTTGGGGTACACCTATGTCGTAACGCTCAAGTTTATCGAAATATTCAGCACCTTTTGCAGGATAAATAGCAGTCAGTTCACCAGCAAGGTTTGTAGAGATTGTGGCTTTGCCTGTCTTATCGACATTCACCGTGCAAATTTGAGTTTTCACCTCGTCTGGATTCTTAGGATTGGTACACAAGAATATTTTGTCTTGACCCGTAAACTCAGGAGTCAGTCCATCATCACCGAGGGCAGTACGTGTCTGCGGGCCGAAGGACACAGCGATAGTGCGCGAGCCTTCGGACTGCGAGTAGCCATTCACTCCAGTGAAAAGTTCATCAGAACAGGAGGTAAATGCCAAACTTGTAGCGATAACTGCATGAATGAGTTTATAGGTCCTTTTCATACTATTTTATTTATATTATTTTCAGCATTTATTTTATAGTTACTTTTAGGTAATTATCTATTTTGTGTAGCATGGGAAATTTGTAGGAGTGCGAATTCACTGTTTAGATAATTTGCTGTTTTAGTTTTCCTCGGACAGCAATGTGATTTTGGTAACAATGACATTGTCACCATTGCCTATGAAGGTTCCGCCCCAATCGACATCGGGGTTTGGAGAAACCATCACATCCAGCATTTCCTGCGTAAGGGTAAGGGGAACATAGCCTCCATTGGCATCAAGGTCCCAATGTATATACTTGCCGCCCTCTGTATCGCTCAATGGTGAGCAATAACTGCGGTAAATCATCTTTTCATTTCGTTCATCGTCAGTCAGGTCGTTCCAGGCCGTGACCCATCCCCAATGGCCTTCCACTATCTCAAAGTGCCAATCTGTTTCCGTTGGAGTAATGTAGAAGCGTACTTCACGTCCTGCTTTGGCTCCTGCGGCCAAAAATTCCTGACCATAATTGTCAAGAAAAGATGGTTGATTGGTAAAATCATCGGCATACGCCTCTCCTTTCCAAAGCACGAGTTCTCTTGGAGCCGGTTTCAGAGGTGCCGCATAATAATACAATTCCAACGGAGTGTAACCACCACCCGTGAAGAGCAGATGCTGTTCATCCAACATATCAAGAATAGCATCCCCCGCAAAATTGATTTCAATCAAAAAAGTACCGTCTCCATTGTCGGTATAGTGACTGTCCCCAGGGGTAATATCATTTCCTGTCCAAACAGTACTCCACCAACCAGTTGTGATTCTGACTTGAGCCCAACCGTCAAGCCTTGCCAACAGATAAAAAGTGCCACTCTTTATGACATTATTCCATTCATCCATCGGAATGGCATAAATCTCTTCTCCTGTAGTACGCTCTTCATTTGAAAAACGATAATCACCGCTCCAAGATATACCCCCGTGCGAGCCGTCATTCTCCCAGATGACTTTTTTCATTCTTGAATCTTCATCGTTGACGATGGCACGGACTGAATTACCACGGAAACGGCCTGTTTCATTATTTAATAATGCTTGTCCAGATGGTGCATGAAGCATGTATGCATTTGTATTTTGACCGTCTCCAGAGCTTGAATTTGAAAGAGTTCTTGTCCAATAGTGAACCATATAGCCTGGATTATAGTTGGTCACCTGATACCCATCACCGGCAGCTGGTAAAAACAATGACAACTGTCCATCTGTGACCACCCGACCGCTGACGTTTGTATTATTGTAATTGTCTGTCCAAGTGGAGTTACTTATAAAATAATTGAATTCGCTATTGCCTCCTCCTTTTGGCATATGCCAAGCACCGCCCCAATTCATATATGCTGCATCATCTATGAGATCGAGTTCTGTCTTACCATTGTTGGTAACATTATATTTACCGCTTGAGTAGTCCTTACCATCGTAATATGGAGCATTACAATGATCAAAACTTTTCGAGGCGTTCCAAGAACCAGTATATCTTGACGGATCAGGATTAGTGGTAGGGAAAATAAAACTACCGCCAGTTGGTACATGCCCTATAATATCACCCCAAGCAAAATATCTACCATACTCTTCTGACTTGCTGGCTCCAATATTCATCGTAGCCCATTTCACTCCGTTAATGGTTACATATTCATGCCAATTGTTTCCGTTGATTGTGTATATGGTGCCACCTACTGTAGTATTCTCAGCCTTAGCCTCTTCAATTGCCTTCATCGGGATCCCCTTGATAGAGCCTGTGCCTGTTGTCGCAAATTCTGCTTCGAACGACAGGTCGCTCAGATTGACACCTGGACAAAGGGAGAGATACACCTTGTCGTCAGGATCTTTCCCGGTGGTTGTGATGGTTATGGCATCGAAATCCTGTCCAGTCGTAATCGGCAATGAATACCCTGAACGAGCTCCACCGTTCTCGACTGGCCGGAGCGAAGTGACCTTGAGTTGTGTTGTCTCTTCTGGAGGAGTGATTGCAAACAGGGCAGTTTTGTTATGGAATGTCAGGCTCTCTTCCTTCTCATCCTCCATTTCTGCCATACAGATGTTGGCTGATGCGAAAGTACCATCCTGATATGGAGAAATGGAAATCCCAGATATGCGACCTCCATCCATTTGAGCAGCACTTGCTGGATATACAGCTGTGAGAGCACCAGTAAGACTCGTTGTGATGGATGCTCTACCATTCTGATACACCACCACCTTGCAGTTCTCACTCATAAACGAGTTGGAAACCCTGATCCACTCGTCTTCACCCGTGAACTCAGGCGTCAGCCTATCATCACCGAGGGCAGTTCTGGTTTGTGAACCAAAGGATATTGCGATTACACGCGAGCCTTCAGACTGAGCATAGTCATTCTCTCCGGTGATAAGCTCATCAGAGCAGGATGCCAGTGCCATGCTTATGGCAATGGCTGCGATAATGAGTTTGTAGGTTTTTTTCATATTACTTATTATGTTTTTTATCAGACAATTCCATTATGTTTATTTGACATTCGTGACCAATCGGACAGATCGCCAAAATGTCGTGAATCTGTCATCCAGTTCATATCAACTGTGGTATAATAAAAACTTAGGTAACGAGCATATTGTTCATCAATGGCCGTAGATGACCGATATCCACCGTAAATATCCACTTCCATAATTTCGGTACCTGATTTTCGTTGTCCTGCTTCAGGAAGGAACACGGCTCCAGCAGACTCCAAACTCTCAAATTCTGCTATTTCATATTCGGTATAAGAACCATAATTTCCATTGATCGTGGTTGCAGCAGATTCTACAGGAGCAGTTCCTGTTGGCCAACTGAAATCATCTGAAAAAACAAGCATGCCCGGAACGGAATTAGAATCATCTATCTTAATTCTGCAGAACATATATCGAGCATTACTTACACCGTTTATTGTGGAAGCGTTGCGTGTTTCTAATAAATATATCCATTCATCAATTGACATTGTCCGCCAAATATTTCCTCCGCCAATATTCTCTCCCCAATCCTTGAATTCTCCTGAATAATCTTTATAATCGTCTGACAAATTCATACCATAATTATCATCATTTTCTGACGACCATCCAAAAAGTCCCCAGTGATTAGTGAGCGTACCAGTATTTATACTGTATCCAGAAGCATCGCACTTGCCCTTACCAGAGATAGTACGGAAATAATACTGCTTTTCTTCAAAACCCCATATTGGAGCGCTGGAATTTGAATTGTCACAATACAGGTTTCCTTTAGAGAAGTGCACCTTATCTTCTTCATTAGGACCAACTGAGAACACTCCAGGCAATGCCCCATCGGGAATTGTGTAATCATAGATAGGGCGGACGGAGTTGCCGTCGAAACGGTTGCCGTAGAGCTGCAGATCGACATCGCTGTCGCTGATGTCCAGGCGGTACGCGTAATGATCATAACTCGCTTCAGTACTTGACCAATAGCGGACGTATTTGCCTACATCGATGAGTTTGGTACCACTGCCACAACCCATAGCGGGGAAGAACAACTTGTTGGTGCCGTCACAGAAAAGACAGCCTGCTACCCCGTCGTAATTACCGCACCAATAGACTCCCTTGCCAAATGTAGGGACTTCTCCGCGCTCAGTTCCTGCGTATGTGGTTATGCCATAGCCGTTAATGGCACAGGCATCATACAAATTATAAAAATCCTGTGAGGTCGGCATACGCCAATTATTGCCCCAATTAGCATTGGCTGCATCATCTTCTCGTAGAAGTGTATTACCATCTGAACCTGTGTACTTGTCGAAAGAAGTGCCATTATAGTATGGCGTATTGCAAAATGCGAAACCACTTGAAGAATTATAAGTACCAGTATATCTGGCATCGCTATGGTTAAAAACTTTAAAGTCACTGGCAAATGCTTCAGGTATATTACCATCATTATCAGGTGATATGCTGAAATCCGCTTTGTGACCTTTTACCTCTCCCCATGCGAAATACTCACCTGGTTCTTCAGGAAGGAAGGCACCGATGTTACAGTATGCCCATTTCTGGTCACCGACCTCTACATAATAAGGTATGAAGGCATTGTACATCATACCTATTGCAAGGGTGGCATCAACCGTTGCTGTTTTGGTTTGCTGACCTTGTGTGTTGGTTTTTGTTGTAAACGTGAGCGTATTTGCATTCGCGCCAGATTTTACTGCCACATAGCATATTCTCCTGTCCTGACCGGTTGGCATATTATCATACAGCGTTTTGCCTCCAGAAGCTGCAACCGTTATTGTTTTCGACCCATCTGCTATTTCTTCTCCAGAACTCGTTACATTGATAGAAGTCACTCCTATCTCCTCACCAACATAGAATTTCAGGATTGCCGTCTGATTCACAAAAGTCGCAGCATCTGTGATATTCTTCGCCATACAGATATTGGCATCGGCAATTTTACCAGACTGTTCAGTGGAGACTTTGACCCCTGCAATTACATTATTTTCAATCTGTGCCGCTGTCGCTGGATATACTGCTGTGAGCGTACCTTTAAGACTGGTGGTGATAATTGCCTTTTCACCCGAAAATGTAACCTGACATTCTTGGGTTGTTTCATCATTCGATACCAATATCATCTCTCCGCCCACAAACTCAGGAGTCAGCCCATCATCACCGAGGGCTGTTCTAGTCTGCGTACCAAAGGATATTGCAATCACACGCGAGCCTTCAGGCTGAGCTATACCATTCTCACCGCTGAAAAATTCATCAGAGCAGGATACCAGTGATATACTTGTACCGATGGCAGCGAGGATTAAGCGGAAATATTGTTTTACTATGTTTAATTTAAATAGTAATCTCATACGATTCTGTAGTTATTTATTATCTACATCACAAACCAGACGGATGATATACCCATAATAACGTGGTTCGGTATGATCTAACCAACAACGTCCATCTGTATAATATAGTACAGAATAAGCGTCTGTACTGCCTTTAGGACTATCCGTATAAATGTACATATAAGAATTGCGCGATTTAATGTCATTATTGGATCTCCATCCACCATATGGAATACTTATCAAACCAGCCTTCTCTGCTTCGGCCCACTCCTCAATGGTATATGAATACTTCAACTTATCCGAACAGTTAGGCGTAGCAATGACAATGAAATAATCATCGCCTATTGTCACTTTATTATAGCAAATATTATTTTGAATAAGATACTCCATCTCACCCTGTGAGAGTGCTCGATACTTCCCTGTCTCTCCATTTACTGTAAAATTTGGGTTTGCTGTGGTCTCCGTGGCATTTGTGAATAGAACATCATTAGCACTCGCGCTTGCATCGCTGTAAGATGAGGCTCTCGCAACTGATTCTGATTTACTCCAATAGAAATGGCTTATATGCGATGCGTCCCATGTCGTAGCGTACGCAAGCTGATTCTCTTCAAACTCAAAAGAGTCACCATCCCAATACAAAAGACCTTTCGCAAATTTCACTTTTTTACTATCGCTATTGACCGTGAACTCGCCTGGAATAACAACTGGTTCTTCATATATAGGACGGATGGCCATACCGTAATATTTATCTTCTTCTCCTGACGTGTACGCATCTGGATCTCTGCCAACCCAACTGGCACCATTACTTTTATTGTCTGCATCTGATGACCAGAAAACACAATCTTCACCTTCGCTCCAATTACTTCCAGACTGCTTACTAGCGGTAGGTAGAAAAATTTTGCCATTAAAGCAATAATAACCTTTTTTCCCTGAAATGCCCTGAGCAGTATAACTGGACGTGCTAATAAGCTTACCCAATTCTGAAGATGTAGGCATTCTCCAATTATCACCCCAGTTAGCGTGGGCTGCATCATTGTCGGAAGTTGGGTCAATTTTATCACCTTCTGGTATTTGACTTCCTGATGTACCACTGTATGAGTCAGAGTTGAAAACATAACTATCCGTATTCCCGTTCAGCCAATGACCATCGGCATTACCCCACGTGAAAAAGTAACCCTTTTCTTCAGGCAGGAAGGCTCCTATGTTACAGTAACCCCATTTCTGATAAATAGGGTTTTCTTCCGTACCTGCATTTACCTTTATATAATAAGGTATGAAAGCATTGTACATACCTCCCTTTTTGAGTTGAGCAGTTGATTTTATTGTCTTATTGACCTCTCCTTGTGTAGATGTGATGCCCGTGAACGTAAGGGTATTGGCACTTACGCCTTCCTTTATAGCAACGTAACAGATATTCTTTGGCTGCCCACTGGTTGGCATATCTTCATACAGCGAAGTTCCTGTGGCTGTAACAGTAATAGAATTGGTGGTATTTTCATCATCGGTAATGTAACTTTCACTGCTCGTCACCTTTATAGATGTCACACCTATGTCCTCACCTATATAAAATTTCAAAATTGCGGTCTGATTTATAAATTCGAGAAAGGAATCATCCGTACCATTCATCGTTGCCATACAGATATTTGCATCTTCAAATTTACCTGACTGAATGGATTTAACTTTTACACCATCAATCATCTTGCCATCCATCTTCGCAGATTCCGCTGGATAAACAGCTTTGAGCCTTCCTTGAAGCTTGGTTTGTATCACCAATCTCTTATTATTGCCTTCCACAACTTTGCATATTTCCGGAGTGCCAGAACCATCTATTGTGGCGACCATAATCTCATCTCCTTCTTTAAACGTTGGTTTGAACCCACTAAGCGTTGTACGTGTCGGAGTCTGAGAGTCAAATGAAACCGTAATTACGCGGGTGCCTCCCACCTGCATATCTAAATTTTCCTGTTCACCAATAAATGAGTCCGTACAAGATGTCATTATCACACATACGGTGAGCATTGCTACTATAAGCCTATGTGATACTTTCATAATTATAATCTTATTTATCATTCCAGATTCCCTTCATCAGAATATTCTTCTATAGGCAAATTATCAAATGTCTTATCACAGATAGGGCGGATGTTAAGGCCTTCAAATCGAGTTTGAGTCTGATAATGTTGTTCCTTTGTATTTCCAAAATCGGAATAATATATGGCATTCGAATTTCCAACGTATGGTGATGTGAACCAATAATAATCATTGTTGCTGAATGCATCACAAAGTTCCAACCCATATCCATAACCGGTAAAAGGCCAAAAAACAGTTCTCTTATCAGAATCCGTGAAAACTCTTCCGGATTTTCCTGATGACCTATAATCTGACACAACTTCATTGGAAATGTTTTTCAATGCATCCAGTTCGGCTTTGGTTGGAATACGCCAACCATTACCCCAGTTAACATTGGCTGCATCATCTTCAGGCAAAAGTTTTTCATTATAATTACCACTGTACTTATCCCAATAAGTGCCGTTGTAATATGGTGTATTACTATATTGAAAGCCTTTTGAAGGTGTATATGAATCAGGATATCTGACATCGCTATGGTCAAAAGCATTAAAGTCACTGGTAAATGCTCCACGTATATTACCATTACTTTCCGGTGATATACTGAGATCCGGTTTGTGCCCCTTCACTTCGCCCCAGGCAAAATATTCTCCAGCTTCTTCTGGCAGAAAGGCACCAATGTTGCAGTATGCCCATTTCTGATAGGTAGGGTTATCTTCTGTACCCACGTTTACCTTAATGTAATAAGGTATAAAGGCATTGTACATCTTTCCTGCTTCAAGAGTGACATTTTTTGCCGATGATGTTCTGGTAACTGTTCCCTGAGTTTTAGTGTCCGCTGAAAACTCCAACAAACGGGTAGAGACGCCAGGTGATACTGCCACATAACAAATCCGCTTATTAGGGTCATCAGTGGCTTCACACAACGACCGCTTTTTTTCGTCAAAAACATCTATACTTTTTTTACTTTCGCCTGCAATATCTTTTCCTATTACGCGTATGTAATAAACATCTATACTTTTATCCACATAAAATCTCAAGATGGCGGTCTTGTTGTGGAATGTCATCTTTTCTTCACCGTCCTTCATTCTTGCCATGCAGATATTTGCATCGGCAAAGGTACCGGACTGATTGGTGGATATTAGCACGTCGTCAGGGTCGATAATATTGCCTCCTGTTTTTTCTGATTTTATAACTTTTGCGGCACGGACTGGATTTACTGCTGTGAGGTCACCTTTAAGACTGGTGGTGATAATTGTCTTTTCGCCAGAAATTGTAACCGTACAGTATTCGATAGCCTCATCATTGGATACTAATACACTCTCCCCTCCCACAAACTCAGGCGTAAGTCCATCATCACCGAGGGCGGTACGGGTTTGCTGACCGAAGGACACCGCAATTACGCGAGTGCCTTCGGACTGAGGATTAGAAATGTTTTGATTTTCGAAAGCCTCATCCGTACAGGATGCCAGCAAGGCACCTGCAGCGAAGAGTGCTGCGATATATTTAATCGTCATTTTCATAATCTGATATTCTCCTGATTATAAGTTAGGACCTTGTTTGTATGGGTCAATGTCAACTTCTTTGCTCTCATCAAAGAATGGGCGGATGGAGAAGCCATTAAAACGCGTATCTGCGTCAATTTGCATCTCTGCTCCAATTTGCCCCTCACCAAGTAATTTACCGTTAATCTTTAAGGCTACAGCTTTTCCATTATCAACATATTCTGATGTCCAATAGCGACATTGATTATTCTCAATACCGCTTTTCTGATCCTTTTCGTAATAACCAGTAACAGGAAGATAAAGAGTATTCATGTTATCAGAAAAGCGCCACACTTTCTTGGAATTATCAAAACTTGGATTCCGTCCCGTAAGGACCTTGCATTCTTCAGGTGTAGGCATGCGCCACTTGCCGCCTAAAGCAACATGAGCTGCATCATATTTAGACATAGGATCGATATTTGTAACAAGGTCAGATGCAGGATAAGCTTCTGGAGTAAAATAATAGTCCTCCCAATTTCCGTTCAGGAAATGGCCTTTGCTATCACCCCATGAATAGTAATAGCCCGGTTCTTCTGGCAGGAAGGCACCGAGGTTGCAATATGCCCATTTCTGGGTGCCGATTTGCACATAATAAGGCATGAAGACACTTGCCATTTGTCCTGCCTTGATTTTGATATTCTCATACGTTTTCTTCACGATACCATCGGTTTCGGTCTGACTTGGTGCGTATGAGGTGATGTCCAGCTTCTGAATTTCACCAGGAAGTAGTGCTACATAGCACAACGTCGCGTCTTCAACGTTATCGCTCAGCATATCTTTATCTGCTCCTATACTGATTGTTTTAGAGCCAGTTGCAATATTTTCAGATGCACTCTCTATCACAAGTCGTTCAACGCCAACACTGTAATGGACATAGAACCTCAAGATAGCGGTAGCATTGCGAAAATATGCGTGATTATTTCCATATTCAGAATCATCCATAATATGCTCTGCGATTGCGATATTGGCATCGGAAAATCTTCCGCTTTGTTCAGCAGGAACCTTGACACCCTTTATCACATTATTTTCCACCACGGCAGCACTTGCAGGATAGACTGCAGTCAGTTCACCTGTAAGAATGGTGCTGAATGTTGGTATTCCTTTATCCATTTTGATTGGAAGAATTTTTGTGGTAGTTCCGTTGGAAACCAAAATCATGTCTCCATCTTCGAACCGAGGAGTAAGTCCGTCACTATCAAGATAAGTACGGGTAGTGTTGTTGAAAGATACTGTAATAACACGAGTCCCGTCTGGTTGTGTGTTGGCACCATTCATATCTGCACTATCCTTTGTGCATGACGTAAGTGCCATCGTTGCAGCAAATGCTGCTATCATGAATTTATATATTTTCATATTTACCCTATTAGAAAAGTTCATGTATAAATTAATGCTTTTTTATTTTCGAGATACAGGATAGAAGTAATACTTCTCGCTCCATGCGCGATTTATCGGTGTGCGTGTCAGCAACAGAGGTCCTTCATTCTGTTCCGTCACAACTGCTGCATTGATTATTCCGAAACAATCCTCTCCTTGTTTCCAGCGACGCACATCCCAGAAGCGGTGACCTTCGAACGCAAGTTCAAGAAGGCGCTCCTGCTTGATAATGTCAATATCCTCATTATCAAGTTGAGAAATTGGCGCAAGGCCTGCACGCTGACGAATTTGATTGACATATTCGCGAGCCTTTGTATTATTTCCTGTGTTAAAATATGTTTCTGCACAATTAAGCAGAACTTCGCCATAACGGATAATCGGCATAATATGAGCCACGTGTTTTAGAAGTGAATAACCTGCAGTTGATAAAGGTGTTTGAATGGTAACTTCAAAACGATGGTCTTTAATGAAATTGTATGGCGATTTATCCCACTCAGTATATAACGGAATGCTATTATTCGGATATTCCATACCGAATGTTTTTTCACCACTACCATCTCCATACTGGTCAACTATGCTCTGTGTCGGGTGAAGTCCTTCATAAGCATTGTCTTTTGTTTTGATGCGAACACCGAAGAGTATTTCCTTATTATTGCTATCTTCGCCCCACGCATTCCAAATACCTTCATAAGAACTCTGCAGGACAACTTCTCCCGAATTAATAACTGCGTCTAAATAAGTCGATGCCTTAGTCCATCTTGATTGGTCACTTGTTGAGCTAAACAGAGGCGAAGCGTAATAAAGATATAGACGACCCAGAAGGGCTTGTGCTGCCCATTTTGTAGGACGAATCATCTCGATGTGCTTATCATCATTATTAACAAGTGTGATGGTTTTAGAAGATAAGGTACTAATATTATTAATGCACCTTTCTCCTAACTCTGTAATTATCCCAACCATTTCGTCATTGGTAGTCGGGGTAAAGTCTCCTGACAATACTGGCACCACACCACCGTATGCCCTGAAAAGTTCGAAATACAGATATGCCTCAAGGAAATACAATTCTGCACTCGTAAGTCCCTGCACATCTGTAAGCATACCGTTATTAATGTATGCCAAGCCTTTGTCGATTAACTCAATTGCTGCATAGGCATTGTCCCATGTATGGATTTCAGGAAGGAAGAATTTCTGCGGATTGTTCTTTGATGCCTCAATCTGACTTTGGGTCATTGACCACATAGCCTCATCGGTAGCAGCGGTGAGATTGGCTTGATCTGCCGACAAACCGAGAAAATAGTCAGCGAGAGTCTCCTTGAGCGTAAAGACGGTCGTAAAATTAAGGGAATAAATGGAATTTCTTTGTACATTGACATTATTACTTGCAACCTTTACAAACTCTGCACCGTTGGTTCCAGTGATGGTAATCATCAGACCAGTGTATTCACCAGCGGGAAGTGGAATGTAAAAGTCCTTATAATCCCACTCGTCAAGCAGTTCGCCTCTCTCCCCACAATCAAGGGTAACGGTATTGTGGTTCATCATTTCAGCATTATCAATACCAGCAACAAGTCTGGCAGTCATCGATTCATCCACTTCAAATGGTCCGCAAATATTCTGATCGGCAGAGACGGTAATACGTGCAACTTTACCAATTCCATTGAGTGAAAGATGAAGCACACCGCAGATGTTCTTGAAGCAGAGTTCCTCGGTGTTGCTCTCTGCATACATCGGAGTGTTGAGGCTACCTTCCTTATACTCTAATATAGAAGGAAACTCATAACCATTCCATGTATAGAGGTTTGCCGGATAGATGGCACAATAAGGTGTGCGCTTTGGAAGGTCACCTTTCATATATTGGAAAACAGCTTTGGTGGCTGGGTTTTTAGGCGCTGCCATATATTCTGCTCCGTTGATATTGATTCTGTCATTGTATTCCCAGTTCACCTTGTTTGTGGAAGCAAGTGTGGTTCTGGTAAATTCCTGTTCAATACTGGCAGTAAAGGTACTATTTTTGTCTAACATTGCAGTCTGTTCCTGCTGAGAACAAGAAACTAATGTTACTGCTGCGACTATTGCCGCAAATATGATATTCTTTTTCATTTTTGTTTCTTATTATTATATATAATGTGTTATTGATATACGTATTAAAATCCCCAGTTAGAAGTATCGCCGTTGCCGAAGGTCTCAGTCGGATCGCCACTTCTCATTCCACTCTCTTCAGGAACGATAATAGGATTATATTCACTATTCTCCCACTCTGTGACAGTAGGATTGATGGTGATTTCACTATCAGAAATGTTGATGACATAGATATACACCTTGCCCATCTCCCAACGTAGTCGAGGCAGATTCAGTTCAACCTTATGCAGGTTATCCTCGACAAAGTACTTATCCCACTCTTGTGCCGTGCTTCCCATTTCGAGCGTATGGCTGACATAAGCGCCATTAGTTTCAGGCTGGTTCTTACCATCCCAAGCATAATATGCGATAGCGATTTTTCCTGGTTCCTGAGCTGGGAACATTGCTCCGCCAAGATTGTTTGCCACACTGGCATCGAATGACTGATCGCCACTAAGGAAGTCGAATTTTAATCCGTGTTTCGGACTTGATGCATCATTCGATGTATGGAAATCGCATGGTGCAATTAACTGGGCAGGACCATAACAGCCAGCTGGAACATAATACATATCAGGAATAAAACCTACTACTGATTCTTTTTGTTTTTGTTCACCCTTCACATCTTTTGCATTCGAAGGTTTTGCCTCGTTTGGTTTATCGTTTGAACCAGACTGTGATTCCCCGTCAAGATTTATGGCTTCATAACTCTCAAAAGGATCTACGTTAGTATCATGCAGGTCTGGCTGCTGCTGATGTATAGGCTTTGTGAAATCCCAGTATGCCTCAAACCCAGACTTGCTATTGTCAACAATAAGTGTACCGCTTGTCTTCACGTCGTTGAAGGCTATTCCAGAAACGAAGATGTCTTTGTTGGTCTGATTATTCACAACAACCTTAACCCATGACTTTGCATGGTTGAAAGTTGCCTTAATCGTGCCTTTGGCATCGTTTCTGAGGTTTCTGTCATAAGCATACATAAGGTCGTCCTGAATATATTTGCTTATCAAAGGTACACGTGTCATGAAAATCCAGTATGCTTTACTCATCACTTCTTCCACTCTCTCTTGCGGTAATAAATTTTCCTTACCGCTGTCGATGATGGATTCGTTTTTCAATTGGCGGCAAGCGTCATCATAATCCTGAACGAATGTGAAAATCTCGTCAAGGTTGAATTCTTTAACCTTCTCTTCCAATAAATTGCGTAATCCATTCTTGTCTGATGTCAAAGCTTCAATTTTACCCATATCAAGTTGTCCGTTAGGAAGATACTCCATGATGAGTGAATGCAAATCCTCCAGATGGATGTCAACACCCTGGAATCCGGTAGGTGTGTCTGTCAGTACGCAGAGTGCGAGAATAATAGCTATTGCCTCTGGTTCTATATAAGCGCCATCAAGTGCATATTCCATTGCATAAGGAAGATAGTTGAACGCGCTGAAATTGTATCCAATGTCCATTCGGTTAGGATTAACCCTCGTAGGATTCAATGTAACATAATCCTCCAACATTCCAGATATGTCTCCTCCTAATCCAGCCAATTCGTCGCTGAAATAAAGATTCAGCATCTGACCTGCTAAAGATACAAGGTTGCTGCACGAATAAGCGGTGTAGTCCATATTGATATTCTCACCTACAGGCCAATAGAATGGTGTGCTTGCATAAAAATTTGCCAGCAACTCGTCAAGCAAGCAACTATAATCTGTGTTCGCATTGCTCAAGTTCTGCAATGCTTGAGAAAGACTTTGAACAGAACTGGCACCACGCCACAAATTCTTTTTGAAATCATATCCAAAGTTTCTGATGCCATTATAATTAGAGTAATCTCTGGAATTAACATCCGAATAGAAATTGGTAAAAAGTCCGATGACATTGCCAGTTGGAACCTGTGTACCTTCTGCAATGGCACGTGTCTGATTGGCCATTGTACTGAGAGTGAGTTCCTGTGATGTTGTCCCAGTCTCTCCACCTCCGCTAACTTCTGCTACATCTACTACATCTGCACATGACACAAACAATGTCATTGCTGCAAGCAGGAAAAAAGTTTTTTTCATAATTGTTTGATTTTTTTTAAATTTTTAAAGTTTGTAATTGTTTGATTTATATATTTAGATTAAAAATGTTTTGTCAATTTGATACTATTATCGGGTCCCACCATGGGTCAACGACTGGTTCGAAACCGCCCGTGCCTCCATCATCGGGAATGGTGAAATGCTGATCTACCACGATGTTGTGACCTGTGTTGCCAGGGTCGTCAATCTGGTCGGTGACGTCGAACTCGTAGATATACTCATTGCCTGCCGTGTTGGTAACCTTAAGTACGGCACTTACCCCATCCCTGTAGTCGGGGTATCTGCCGAAGGTATTGAATACGGAGTAGAGCCGCTTGTCCTGGAAGTCGGGATAGGCACTTATTTTCAGTGCTCCTGGCTTGTTTCCATTTCTGTCGCCCCAGAGAAAGGCGCGACCTTCCTGACTGGTTATGTAGAGTTCACAACTGGCAATGTATGCCATTCCATCCACATTGAGCATCTCGAAGGTCCATGTTTCTAAGATGCTGGATGCATCGGCATAGACGTAGGTTATGGTGTTCAAATCGTCCATAGCAGGGAGCACTTCCACGTTTTCGAGTGTTGCTAAATAAAGGTGGTCGGGCTCGGTTATCACGTCGTAATAGCCTCCGATGCTATACAGGCTGTGGGTCATCTCTGTATTTGCAAGCATTCCGCTGAGCGTTGTGCCTTCAACCTGAGTGACCTTGGTTTCGAGGCTGTAGATAATGATGTCGTAGAATCCTGGCTGTACGCTCATCATGCCTCCCTCGGCATCAAGGAACTCGTCTTTCACAAGGGTATGTGTGCCGACTTCATAGAACTGCACCTGAACGTGCTCGGGCATTTTCCCGTGCACTTTCTCGCTGAATGTCGGCACGCCAGTAGGGTCGAAACCATCGCGTACTGTTACCTGCTGCTCCAGATTATAGTCTATGTATATCATCACATTACCCTCAAGGTCGTAAAGGGGAATGAAGTCGCATCCGGAAATGCAAATCATTGTTGCCACTAATGCCAGAAACTTATTCATTTACCGCTTTCTTCCTTATTTTAGTATATATTGGAATCACCAGTGAGATGGTTGCCTTGTTGGGACCAATCCACGTGATGTTCTTCTTCTTTCCTGTTCTGTAGGCAAGTCCTTTCGGACGGAACACATGATATTCCGTGCCATGAGAGAAGAAACCTCCTACTCCTATGCTCATGTCGAGACGCATACGCTTCTTCTTACCTATTCTCGACGACCACATATAGTCCACTCCCACATTTACGAAGTTTGCCTGATGCCCCCAGAACTCCCTTTCCCAGTCGTATCTGCCGAACATGCCGAACACTCCCACAGAATGCCCAGAGAGGCGGTAGAGCCAGTTCTCACGGCCTTTTGAATGTTTCTTACCAAAATAGTAGCGGAAGTCAACACCAGGACCAAGTGCCTCGAAGCAGTTGGTCTGGTCGAGGTTTTCTGACCATTCCCTGCGAATGAAAGGGTAATACCAATCAATACCTACTGAAAATCTGTTTCCAATAGGAACCTGTACTCCCACGTTTAAAAATGGAACCAACAAGTTGCTGCGCAAGGCGAAGATAAGTTTTCTGTCGAATTCCTCGATAATCTTTTCTTTCTTCTTCTTTTTCTGCACCGAATCAGAAAGCGCAGCCTTGTTAGTGCTAACAGATGCGCCACTGACTCCTGAGTTTCCAGAATCACCGTTAACCTTGATTTTGATGCTGTTGTATATGAAGACTGTATCCTTTGAACCCTTAGACCGCAAGATGGTCTGAGCGCTTAAAGATGTAGCGAAGAAAAGCAGGACAAAAATGAATGGCAGGCGGAAAATGCCAACACTTTTTGATTTACCCCCCCCAGTGGCAAAAATCAAAAAGTCGGCACAAGGTCTGATAATACTGCGTATCTCAGACAAAAGCTTTCTTAGATGAAGAAAAAAACACGTACCTGACATCATTCAGTTGGTTATTTATACCGTTAGGACTAACTTATTACCTTTAGCGAATTAAGAATAATTATATATTATTATCATGCGAGCGCGCACATGGCGCGAAAATTGGCGCAAAGGTAACAATATTTAATTAAATACTGTTATTCTCTGCAGCAATTTAACAAAACTTAACTACAATCCACTCTGACTAAATCATGAAAGGATGGAACAAATTAGGCGAGGCACGAGCCCTCGTGTAACAAGCATCCCATCATTAGTCCTATTGGGATAGCAGAGTATCTTACTCCCTTTTTCGTGGGAGAACTACCTTATTATCAACGGTTACATCGACATTTTTCTCATTTGGCGACCTCACTTCAACGTTAGGCCCAAATGATGATGTATCAATGATTGTGTTGCCCACTTTAATCTGATTACTATTAGATGTATCAACTTCGCCAGGTATCACAATCTCCACCTTCAAAGGAGTATTTTTTGATATCTTTGTGGAATCAACCTCGATAACATACTTATGGATAACAACCACTGTGTCACAGACTCTTTCTGCAGCGTAACCTATCGGTTTAACATCACGAGTGAACCTGCAGACTGTATTGTTGCCAGTGCTGCGCAATTCCGGAAACACATATTCCATAAGCCACTTCCAGGTACGTCCTCCATTCAGGTCCATCAGATCTTTCTTCGGATCACCATAAACAAAGGTCTGTTCACCATCCAGGTATTTCTGGTATCTGTCGAGAACATCCAGTATGTCTGCTCTATCAGGTATATTGTTTTTCTCAACAATATTTCTGAATTCCGCCCAGTCCTCTCCTACAGCATCTAATACAAATGTTTTTGCAGGAAGAGATAGCGCACTTTGAAGGTATAACATTAAATTTACACCACGCTTGAGACTAAGCTCCTGATTATTCTCATTACCACCCTCAAGAGATGCTCTGGAATGTATGACCACATTATTTATATGACACGATGGGTCGGACATTACTTTTTTCATCTCTGAAATAAACTCGCTGAGCAGCTTCCGATTATTAAGATAAGTCATGTCAATCTGTGAAGAATTCACTCTAAAGTGAATTTTCAGATTTAGAGAATCTGCTATTATAACAGCCTGAGACGATATGCTGCATGAGAGTAATACTACAAATGCAAGCATAAAAACCAACATTCTTTTCATATCAAATAGCGAAAATTTGCGCAAAGGTATAACAAGCAGACGATTCTTCATTAAAAAATTAACGTTTTTTATATTTTATTCACTAAAAACGTAACTACTCACCCTTTTTGGCTCACATGCAAAACGCAGTATGTTCAATAAGATCAAAAGACATCATCGACTTTAGTCGGTTCTTGGACATTTGCTATTTATGGCGCAGGAGTAACTGATACATGTTACCTTATATTCGCCTGGAAGGCGATACAGCGAGCGTAGCGAGCGGTCAGTAACTGGGGGCAGCGCCCTCAGAATATGGCAACCAACAAGTACACGTGCATAGAGGGCACTACCTCGCAACAAGGTACTGGCCTCTACCCAGAAGCAAGTGGTGACGTTCTGTATTAATCCACTACGAGGCTTTAGTGTCTTCCAGTCACACTTGCGAAGCTTTTGAATTGTTTATTTTTCCACTGAACCGTTTTCGCACCTTGTCGCAGGCATATCTAAGGGATATCTAAGGGATATCTAAGGATGTTACCCTTTGTTGTCCCTTAGATATCCCTTAGATAAGGCTTCTTTGTAACTACTCACCCTTTTTAAAATAGCTGAGTTGTTACACTGGAGCTTTCGCAAGTTTTTCAAACTTTCGAAACTCACAAGGAGTTAAGGAGTTAAGAAGTTAGAGGAGTTAAGACAATAGTAGTACATTGATCGCCCTCAATGCGAGTTAACTGAGTAGTTATTTGCGATTTACAATTTCCGTGTAAAAAACGCTGAGCAGTTACAAATATGCGAATACAAAGATAAAATATTATAAAATTTACTAAAAATCTATGATACTCCTTGGAATTTAGGAGATAGCATAGTATTTTTGCAGCGCGAATTAATACAAAAAAGGTGGAATATGTGACTAAATTTGAAGTGATATGGTTATTGATCGTCAACACTACATACAGCAATTAGAAAACAAAAGTTGGAACGGAAAGGTGAAAATATATTGCAGGCCGATTTGATAGAGAAATTATAACTTGCTTAATACATTTGATCTTATTCATTGAATGGCTTTTTGGGGTCAGTGGAAAAATACTGGGGGCAAATGTCTGTTCGCAGGTGATGCTTTGACTACTGACTCTGACTCAAGGCTCATGTCTTAACTCCTTTAACTTCTTAACTCCTATTGTCAATTATCAATTGGCAATTAATCCGCTTCGCGGCTTTTCTTCCTCCGCACCTTGGCAATTCAAATAAATTTGATTGCACTCGGTTTGTCGTCAGTTGTCAATTGTTAAATAAGATGAATTATTAATTTTTAACTATTAATTTTTAATTCATTAATGTAGTTTTTTTTCTATCTTTGCACACAAATTGCGAAAACATAATTGTTATGAAAATTTTTTTTACTCTACTCTGCTTGTTCGGGATGATAAGCATTGGAGCGGAAGCAGAAGTCATTCCTAATACTGAAATTTGGTACACAACATCAAATGGTGAACGGATAGAACTGTCGAATTATGATGTTTTCGGTGCAGGATATCTGTCAAACACATACATCAACGGGAAAGGCGTTATCACGTTTGAGGGTGCGGTAACTACGATTGGGCAAGGTGCTTTCACAAGTTGTTCAACTTTGACGAGCATCCAGATTCCCGAAACCGTGACTTCGATTGGATTGGCTGCCTTTGGTGGCTGTTCTGGCTTGACAGGCATTGAAATTCCTAAAGCCGTGAAATCGATTGGAGAGTCTGCTTTTCAATGGTGCATAGGTCTTACAAGCCTCAGAATCCCTGAATCCGTGGCATCGATTGGAGCTAATGCTTTCTGTGATTGCTCCAGCTTGAAAAGTGTCATCGTGGCATGGACAGATGCCAACAAGATACCAAGCCTGACCAGTGGTTCTTTCCCTTATGAAACATGCAATCTGTATGTCCCTGAGGGAACAACGAACATCTATTCCGGCAAAAACTACTGGAAGACGTTCAAGAGCATCAATGTACACATTCCGTTCAACCAGATTTGGTACACATCATCAAATGGTCAACCGATAACACCAACTTACACACAGAAAGTGATGTTCGGTGCAGAATATCTGTCAAGCACATACGAGGATGGGAAAGGCATTATCACGTTTGATGGCGACATAAGCACGATTGGGGAAAAATCTTTTCATGAATGCTCCAAGTTGACGAGCATCAGAATACCTGAATCTGTGACTTCGATTGGATACTCTGCTTTCGAAGACTGTTCGGGTTTGGTGAGCATCGGATTGCCTAAGTCTTTGCTATCGATAGGAGAGAAGGCTTTCGATAATTGTAGTAGTTTGGCAAGCATCGAAATCCCTGAATCAGTAACATCGATTGAGAATTATACTTTCAATGCATGTCAAAGTTTGGTAAGCATCAGACTCCCTGAAGCGGTGACATCAATAGGAGACTATGCTTTTTATAATTGTTCCAGCTTGGCAAGCGTCATATTGCCAAATTCTTTGAAATCGATTGGAGAGCAAGTTTTCTTTTACTGTCCAAGTTTGGCAAGCATCACACTCCCGGAATCACTGGAATCAATTGGTCACATGGCATTCCGTGGCGTAGGTCTGAAAAGTGTTTTTGTAGAATGGACGGATGCTTACGAAATACCAGGCTTGGAAGCGGATCAATTCCCTTATTATCAATGCGACCTGTACGTTCCTTATGGGACGACAAAACTCTATGGAGAAAAAAACTATTGGAAAACTTTTAAAAGCATCATAGAACCAAACCTGCATATCGTGAATGCAGATAATACTGAAGAGAACAGGTATCTGAAAAGTGGAGACATCCTTGTCCTGAACGAAAATATCAAACATATTGTGACTAAGGGAACCGTTGGAAACATCGACCTGACCTACACCCGCGATTTCACCTTATCGGCAGGCAACTGGCAATGCTGGTTCGTGCCTTTCAATGCTCCGTTAGATATACTGAAGGAGAATGGTATCGACGCAGCCGAGATAGCAGGCATACTGCTCAACGAAAAGAGCGAAACCATTGTGGCATTCAAGAAGATGACAGAGGGAACCTTGAAAGCCAACACGCCTTACGTTGTCCGAATCGGGAAGGATGTTGAGAATAAGAATGTGAACCTTGAGTTTAATGGATTAAGCCTAAAGTCAACAAACGAGACCTCGTTCACCGACCAGTCTTCATACGAGGACTTCACCTTCACGGGCAACTACGAGTCAAAGTACTTCAATGACTGCTACACGCTGAACTTGAATGGTGTATTCCAGAAGATGGGCGAAGGAGTGGAGTTACGTCCAATGCGATTCAGACTGAATATTTCCACAAGAAGAGACGGACCATACTATAATCCAGCAACCAGTGCCAAGGAATTTGTTGACATGACTGTGTTTGGTGATGATGAGCCAATGGGAATAACTTCGTACGATAACCCTTCGACAGGCTCAGGGCGAGCTCAAAACGATGACGAAAACATCTATAACCTGCAGGGACAGAAGGTGACGAGTATCCAGAGCGGACAGATTTACATCATAAACGGAAAAAAATACATAGCCCGATAACCGAAGGAATAGTGCGAGATAGTTTGGAATAGTAGCGGATAGTTTGAGATAGTTCAAACTTTACTTTGGACATTGAAGATTTCCTTGGGGTGTGCAGATTATGGTGTCCATTTGCCAGATGGAGTATAGAGGTCTTCTATTTTCCAGTTGGTGACATCATCGAGGATAACAGGCGGACGAGAGTCTGCCTTTTTTGTTGTGAACTTCACGTTGCTAACAGAGAGTCCGTCAACGTGGCGGACAAACATTCCGTAGGCTGGTGTAGGACCTGCCCAGCGTGGTTCTGGATAGTTGGTACCCTGTTCGCGATATTCACGATTAGCCAAATCAGCCGTACCGCCTCCGCGATATTCAATCTGAATGTTGCTCAAGGCAATATCACGCAATGGCACGTCTTTCATGCCAGTGATGATTATACCTGCCAAGGAATCCACATCATCGGCGATGACATTGGTAATGCTGATGTTTCTGCCTGTTGATGGTGTGGTAACCTCCTTCGGTCCACGATTGCGGCAGCCTGTGGTTATGTAGATAGGATAATGATGCACGTGGCTCAAAGAGATATTGCTCACGACAATATTCTCCATCTTGCCTTGGTCAACTTCTTCAAAAGCCAGTCCGCTGCTGTAGATGCAAGTGCAGTTGGAAATGGCAATGTTTCTGTAACCGCCATTGCTTTCTGTGCCTAACTTAATTCTGCCGCAAACCCAATTTACCTTTGCTGGCACGTATGTGCGGTCGAGGAAAGTGCCTAACTTATAGCCTGATACCAAGCAATTAGTAATCATAATATTCTCGCAAAGCACAGGGCGCTTGAGAGCGTATGAGCTCTTTAGAACAATACCATCATCATTCGGGCTGTTCACCTTTGTATTGGAAACGGTGATGTATTTGCAGCAGTCGATGTCTATTCCGTCACGGTTTGTATCAATGGTAAGGTTGTCGATAGTTCCTATGTCGCAACCTGTGATGATGACAGCAAAATGTCCACCTCTGTAAATAGTAATGTCGCGAAGAAGAATATTCTTGCAATTTTTAAAAGCAATAGCCTTATCGCCCGTGCCAACATTTCCTCCTTGCAAGATGCCGCCATTGTCTGTATCGCGTGTGGTCAGTCCTTCACCATCAATCATTCCACGTCCGGTGATGGAGATGTTTTCTTCATTTTCTGCCCAAATAAGTGAATTATGGAAATAAGTGTGGCCACCATCCTGATAAGCCACGCCATCGAAAACTTCTGGTGCATCGTAGGCATTCATCGATGCTGGTGCTGCAAGGATCTTTGCTCCTGACTCTAAGTAGAGGTTTACGTTGCTCTTGAGATGTATGGTGCCACAAAGGTATGTTCCTACAGGGACTGTTACCGTGCCACCGCCATAAGCAGCACAATCGTTGATGGCTGCATCGATGGCTTTATGGTCGAGAGAAACACCATCGCCTTTGGCTCCAAAATCTTTTACGTTGTTAGCAGATAAACTGCTTACTGCAAAGGCGAAAACGAGAAAAAATAATTTACGATAGTTCATGGGGGAGTAATAGTTGGGAATAGATTTCAATAGATAGCAATAGATAGCAATAGATTTCAATAGATAGCAATAGGGGTTAGAGGATTTCGAAATTGAAGAAATTGTTCAGTCGTGCTATTGCGGGGTTGGTCTTGTAGAGAATTGCCATGATTTCTCGTTGTGTCAGGCCTTTACCCTTCAGTTCTTCGTTGGCGGCCAAATGATACGACACCTTGATGTCATCATTGTGCAGCAGTCTTTTCAGCGTGGCTTCGATGTTGCTCTTAATCTGCAACATGTATTTTTCCAAAATGCTGTTGGTTATCGTTACCATGACTTCTGGGAAAATGGTAATATGAACATCCATGCTTTTCATGCGTTCGGCATTGGCAGCATCGCATTCTGGCATGTTGTTGCACATTATTATCCAATTGCGGCGCAAATCCTCCAAAGTAAACGACTGAGATTCATGTTCTGCTTGTTCTGTATTTGATGAAGCAACGACTTTATTGCCATAACGACGTTCCAATATGGCACTTGCTGATGTGCCTATTGCCGACAGCTTTAATGCAGGACGCTTTACTTCTGAATGTTGTGGATTATTATTAGACGCGACATGAGTAGTTGCAACTATTGCTGGAGTCTTCGGCAATTCAGGCTTGTTGCCAGCAGTCTGCTGACGTATGGCTGAGACGGTGAAATCAAAGAGCTGTTTTAACTTAGGGAAAGGAGGCTTCACCCTCTTGCGTAACTTGAGCCACTTGTATCAAAGTCAATTCAACAAGCAAGCGTTTGTTATGACTTGAACGATAATTAATGTCGCAATCATTCATTATCTTCAATGACTGATACAAGAATTTCACTGGGCATCTCTTGGCTTGTTCGCTATAACGCTGTCGCATTTTTTCGCTACATTCCAACAGCGGCAGTGTGGAATCATCTTTAGCCATCAACAGGTTACGACAATGCGAGGCTAATCCATCAACGAGTCTGCCCCCGTCAAAACCAGCATTTATGATGTTGTTGAGCAGAATCATTACCTCACCAACCTTGTTTTCAAGACTTAAATCAACTATCTTGAAATAGTTTTCTGCGTCGAGAATGTTTAAGTCTTCGAGGACTTTTTCGTAGGTTATCTTACCCTGGCAGAAGCTTATGGTCTGGTCGAGGATTGACAAAGCATCGCGCATTCCCCCGTCAGCCTTTTCGGCAATCAGTTCCAAAGCCTCGACTTCGTATGCCACATTTTCCTTTGTGCAGATGGATTCCAAATGGTTGATAATATTCTGCACCGACATGCGTTCAAAATCATAAATCTGGCAACGGCTGAGAATCGTTGGCAAGATTTTTTGTTTCTCGGTTGTGGCAAGGATGAAGATTACATTTGGATTTGGCTCTTCCAACGTTTTAAGGAAAGCATTGAAAGCATTTGCGGAAAGCATGTGCACCTCGTCGATAATAAACACCTTGTACTTACCCACCTGTGGCGGAATGCGAGTCTGTTCGATTAATGCCTTGATGTTCTCGACAGAATTATTGCTCGCTGCGTCGAGTTCTACAATGTTGTATGAGCGTTGTTCGTTGAAAGCCACACAGCTTTCGCATTCATTGCAAGCCTCGCCATCACTTGCAGGATTGAAACAATTGATGGATTTTGCAAAAATTCGTGCACAAGTGGTTTTGCCGACTCCACGTGGACCACAAAACAGATAAGCATGAGCCAACTTGCCTGAAACAACGGCATTCTTGAGCGTAGTAGTCAACGCCTCTTGCCCAACCACACTTTCAAAGGTCATTGGACGATATTTCCGAGCAGATACAATATAATCTTTCATTCTAACAATTTTGTTGCGCAAAGGTATGAAAAAACTTTGTTTTTTAATTGATAATTGATAATTGGCGATTGACAATTAAGTTTTTTTTATTAAAAAAATCATAAAAACCCTCAACCCTCAACCCTCAACCCTCAACCTTTTTCTTACCTTTGCACCAAATTACGAATTTATGAATACAAACGAACAGTTCGAAACAGTAATGGCAGAATGCAGGGGTTTGTTCTCGAAAAAACTGCACGACTATAAGGCTTCATGGCGCATATTACGCCCAGAATCACTCACCGACCAGATTTTCATCAAAGCAAAACGTATCCGCACTTTGGAAATGAGTGGAGGCAAAGGACTGGTGGATGAAGGTATCAGACCAGAATTCATAGCCATCATCAATTATGGTATCGTAGGACTGATACAACTGAACATGGGGTATGTGGATAAAGTTGATATTGACAACGACAAGGCCTTAGAACTATACGACAAGTACTCCAAAGAGGCGTTGGAACTGATGGTGCGCAAAAACCATGACTACAATGAGGCTTGGAGAGGTATGCGAATAAGCAGTTACACAGACTTTATACTCACGAAACTTCAACGTACAAAAGAGATTGAAGACTTAAAAGGCGAGACCCTCGTTTCGGAAGGCATTGATGCTAATTACATGGACATGATAAATTATGCCGTATTCGGTGTGATAAAACTTGATGAAGGTTGCAAGTAATATTTGTAGGTTGTTGCTCGGAGCAATATTTACCTTCTCGGCACTCGTGAAGGCAAATGATCCTATGGGGACAATCTACAAGATTGAAGACTATTTTGCAGCATGGTCATTGCCTATAGGTCAGGATTCAGTCCTAATATTTGCCGCAATACTAATGCTGATTGAATTTGCTTTAGGCATATTGCTCTTTCTAAATCTCTGGGGCAAACTGTCGGCAAAAATAGCTTTGGCATTTATGGCAGTAATGACGATGCTCACTCTTTGGTTAGCTTTGACAAATGCCGTTGATGACTGCGGATGCTTTGGGGACGTGATAGTCTTGACTAATTGGCAGACATTTGCCAAAAACGTAATATTCTTAGTCATGGCAGCGATAGTGGTGCTCTGCACAAAGCAGAAACCCGTCTGCCTGCCAAAAGCCAAATGGCTTGTGAGTGGAGCGATGATTGTTTTCTGCCTGTTTGCAGCACATAGTTATTTTTATTTGCCTGCGATAGATTTCAGTCAGTATAAAATCGACAGCAATATAAAAAGCAAAATGGAACTTCCACCAGACGGCAGTATGCCTGAAATAACAGATTTCTATATTGAATCTATGGATGGTGAAGACA
The DNA here is from genome assembly GCA_045597685.1 of Prevotella sp. GTDB lineage: Bacteria > Bacteroidota > Bacteroidia > Bacteroidales > Bacteroidaceae > Prevotella. The sequence goes on along the minus strand of JAZLKO010000008.1, from coordinate 21,184 downwards.
TTACAGATTCTATTCTCAATGAAGAAACAATCTGTCTTCTCATTGCGCCATTCCTGCAAGAAGCGGCAAAGGCACATCACCCTGATATAAATGAGGTTTATGAATTGTGTACCGAAAGAGGGTGTAAATTCTATTGCCTCACAGCCAGTTCTGACGAAGAAATAGAAAAGTGGCAACAGCAAACACACGCCAAATATTCTTTTGCAAGAATGGATGATGTGACTCTGAAAACAATGGTACGCAGCAACCCTGGACTGATGATACTGAATCATGGTAACATTGTCTGTAAATTAAGCAACTGGAAAATAAAAACCGCAAATATTTATAAAACTTTAATTAAATAAAACAATGAGAAAAAAAATTGTAGCAGGAAACTGGAAAATGAATATGAACCTGCAAGACGGTATTGCTTTAGCAAAAGAATTGAACGAAACATTGACTAACGAAAAGCCAAACTGTGATGTAGTCATCTGCACTCCATTCATCCACTTGGCAAGTATTGCACAATTCCTGAATCAGGACATCATCGGACTTGGTGCTGAAAACTGTGCTGACAAGGCAAAAGGTGCCTACACGGGTGAGGTTAGTGCTGAAATGGTTAAGAGCACTGGTGCTCAGTATGTTATTCTCGGTCATTCAGAGCGTCGCGAATACTACAAGGAGACTCCAGAAATACTGAAAGAAAAAGTATTGTTGGCACAAGCTAATGGTCTGAAAGTTATTTTCTGCATCGGTGAAAGTCTTGAAGAGCGTGAAGCCAACAAACAGAATGAAGTAGTAAAAGCCGAACTTGAAGGCAGCGTGTTTAATCTGAGTGCTGATGATTTCAAGAAGATAGTAATTGCATACGAGCCAATATGGGCTATTGGTACTGGTAAGACCGCTACTGCCGAGCAAGCAGAAGAAATTCATGCTTACATTCGTAGCGTTATCGCCGAAAAATATGGTAAGGAAGTAGCTGATGAGACGAGTATTCTGTATGGTGGCAGTTGCAAGGCAAGCAACGCTCCTGAACTCTTCGCAAAGCCTGACATTGATGGCGGCCTGATTGGCGGTGCTTCTTTGAAGGCTCCTGATTTCAAGGGTATCATTGATGCTTGGAAGAAATAATACACAATGAAGCACTTATTCGTAATACTTGCCTTACTGATAGCAGACAACGTTTTGCTTATAAGTTCTGCCAACGCACAAAGTTTCATTTGGCATTTAAAGAAGGCTGAAAACGGGAAGGGACAAATTACTATTCATCAAGACCCTTCGCTCAATTATGTTATTGACAACCGCAAACCTGAGGTTGTCAAGCGTGACACGGTCAAACATGATGAAGCGGTAACGGTCAAAGTCCGCGTCAGGAAAGATTCCGTTATGGAAAAGCCTAAAAAGCCTGAATTGAATATTCGTCGGAAATTTGTGTATAAGCGCGATTCGCTAATGACCGCTGTGACTGGCAGAAAAAAGATTATGGCAGATGCCCAGAAAGTGCAAGGCTACAGAATACAATTGTTTGCAGGTGGTAACACACGTTCAGACAGGCAACAGGCTGAAGCAATTGGCAGAAAAGCCAAACGAATATTTCCTAATGAGCCTATCTATACGCATTTCTACTCCCCTCGTTGGATTTGCAGAATGGGCAATTATGTGTCACAGGAAAAAGCATCAGCCGTGTTGCGCCGTGTAAGAGCTGCTGGCATAAAAGGAGCCAGCATAGTAAAAGGCACCATTACCATCCGTCGGGATTCTGAAGAATATGAAGATTTAATGAATCAGAATTCAAAAAGGCAACAGAAAGACGAAAACGAAAACGAAAACAAAAACCCACAACCTACAACCCACAACCATTAAATCGTAGAATACCGATAAAAACTGAATGATTGACAGACAAACCATCGACCGCATAATGAATGTAGCCAACATCGTTGATGTTGTTGGTGAGTTTGTTACGCTCAAGAAGTCTGGAGTAAATTATAAAGGATTGTGCCCTTTCCATAACGAAAAGACACCTTCCTTTATAGTTTCCCCAGCCAAAGGCTATTGTCATTGTTTTTCATGTGGAAAAGGTGGAAATACCATCGGCTTTCTCATGGAGCACGAACAGATGACCTATCCTGAAGCCTTGCGGTGGTTGGCAAAGAAATACAATATTGAAATTGTAGAAAAAGAACTTACAGCTGAGGAAAAACAAGAAGCTACCGACCGCGAAAGTATGTTTATCGTCAACGAATGGGCAATGAACTACTTTCAGGACATTATGTATAATGATATTGATGGAAAAACTATCGGTCTGCAATATTTCCGCAGCCGCGGTTTCCGTGACGATATTATCAAAAAATTCCAACTCGGATATTCTCTTAAAGGTAATGATGCTTTGGCTCAGGCTGCACTGAAAAAAGGTTTTCAGGAAAAATACATCATCGCCACAGGACTTTGCTATAAGAATGAGAATGGCAAATTGCGCGACCGCTACTACGACCGTGTGATATTCCCTTGGCTATCAATAAGCGGAAAAGTATGTGCTTTTGGAGGAAGAGTGCTTGATTCCAGAACAAAGGGAGTAAGCCAAAAATACGTCAACTCCCCTGAATCGGAAATCTATAGTAAAAGCAATGAACTTTATGGCATCTTTCAAGCAAAAAAAGCTATCGTAAAACAAGATAAGGTCTATATGGTTGAAGGCTACACTGATGTCATCTCCATGCACCAGTGTGGAATTGAAAATGTGGTTGCCAATTCTGGTACTGCACTTACAAATGCACAAATCCGACTGCTCCATCGTTTCACGTCGAACATAACCCTCTTATACGATGGTGATGAGGCTGGCATACATGCAGCATTGCGTGGTACCGATATGCTACTGGAAGAAGGCATGAATGTTAAGATTGTATTACTTCCCGAGAATGAAGACCCGGACAGTTTTGCACGCAACCACACCGTTGAGGAATACAACAACTACATCAACGAGAACCAAACCGATTTTATTGAGTTCAAGATAAAAGTCCTTCTCAACAATGTTACCGACCCGATAAAACGCTCCGAGGCGATAAGCAGCATTGTGAAAAGCATTTCCGGGATTCCAGATCCTATCAAAAAAGCCACATACATTCATGAATGCTCTTCGCAAACAGGCATCGGCGAGCAGGTGCTTATCAATACCATGAACAAGTTCATAAGCACCGACATGGAGGAAAAGGAAAAACGCAAACAACGTGAACGTGAAGCAGCGATATATAACAATAACGAAAACGAAAACAAAAACCCTCAACCTACAACCCATAACCCACAACCCTCAACCCTCAACCCACAACCCACAACCCACAACCTAAAACCCACCAGCATTTCCGATACACCAGAATCGTTGCTTGTGCAGGAAATTATCAGGCATGGAGAGACCATAATCTTTGAAGGTATTGAGAACGATGATGGGGGGATAATCAATATTAATGTTGCCCAGTACATAGAATATGACCTTGATGCTGACGACATGTGTTTCAGTAATGAACTTTACAACACTATACTTAAATTGGCTGTTGAGCACTCGGCTGATGCTGATTTCAAGGCTGAATCATTCTTCACTAATCATCCAGATGTGCAGATAAACAGTCTTGCTACACAAATGTCAATTGAACGCTATCATCTAAGCAGATTGCTGAAATACACAGAAGACAACAACGACATTCGGAATCATGTTATCCATCTGATAATGGACTTCAAGATGGATAAGTACCAGACGCGCATAAAAGAGTTACAGGCAGAGTTGAAAGCACATCCCGAGAAGGCGAAAGAACTTATGGCTGAATTGAAGAGATGTATGGAATGCCGAAACCTACTTGCCAAAGAGTTAGGCATCAATATTAAAAAGTAACTTTTTCAAATATCCATGCTATTTCATCCATTACACGACATAGTCAACATTGCCTTTCCTGAGAAGTTCACCTATCCTTTTTGCTACAATCCACATCCACTCAGCATACTTGCATCAAAGCAGATGCAAGACTACTTATCACTAAAATTTCCCATAGGCAACTGCACAGAAGACAAAAATGCCGATTCCATCGGCAAAATGTTTGGCGTTTTAGTTGTCAGCAATGGTTCCGAAACAGGCTACCTTGCAGCATATTCTGGTTCTATGCCCAATGCTGATACAGATTATTTTGTACCTCAAATTTATAGTCTGCCACAAAACTCCATACCAACTGAAAAAGAAGAGTCGCAACAGTTGCAAGATTTTATTTTCTCCCAATATGAAATGCTCAATGCAAAAGGAGAAACAAGAAATCTGCTCAGCATCTTTGCCGACACACCATTGGGCTATCCTCCATCTGGGAGTGGTGATTGCTGCGCCCCAAAACTATTGCAATATGCATTTCAGCATCATATGAAGCCTATCTGTATGGCTGAATTTTGGTGGGGCAAAAGTCCGAAAAACACAATTCGCCACCACCTGAACTATTATCCTTCCTGCCAGGGAAGGTGTAAACCTATACTTAATTGGATGCTTCGAGGAATGGACGTTGACGAAAATCCTTTGGACAAACCAAACCAGGAACTTGAAAGACAACTTGAAATAGTCTATGAAGATGAATGGCTTGCCATAGTCAACAAACCATCAGGAATGTTGTCAGCACCAGGTAAGATAAAAGCTCCTTGTGTCAGTGACATCCTCCCCTATTATCCAGTACACAGATTGGACATGTTTACTTCTGGGCTTCAGATACTTGTGAAAAGTATTGGTACGAAGGCAGACTTGCAACGTATGTTTGAAAACCGACAGGTGAAGAAATGCTATCGGGCTTTACTCGATGGAATGGTGGAAAATGATAAAGGAACAATCAGTCTGCCGTTGTCGTCGGACTATCTCAACCGCCCATGCCAACGCATAGACCACGAACACGGCAAAACGGCTATTACAGAATACGAAGTCATTTCAAAGAATAATGGTAGAACGCTTATAAACCTCTATCCTCATACAGGTCGCACTCATCAATTGAGAATACATTGTGCAAGTTCTGAGGGTTTAGGATGTCCTATCGTTGGAGACGAATTGTATGGAAAAAAGTCCAACCGCCTGTATCTTCAAGCCATTTCGCTAAGTTTCACTCATCCCATAACCAATAAGCCGCTATCGATAAGTCTTAAACCTGATTTTTAAGCCCCAACCAGTCTTTGGATTAGGTTATCACTACTTAATTGTTTCAATATAAAAGCTCACAGGACGGAAACCATCGTTGCAACTAATCATTGCACTATTCGGATTTTTCATCCAACCATCATAAAAATTTCCTTCGCCTTTTGCCAAGGCTTCAACAAATTCGCGCATCGTCTTCCATGCTTCGGGGCACAAACCATTGGGGCATTCTCCATTTTCACTTATCCAAGACTGACCTTCACAAACATCACATGTATGCTCAATGGGATTTTCGTATTTTGCCATCAAGTCATCATACTGAATTTTTCGTATAGCAGTAATTTTTACTTTTTTCATAATTTTCGTGCAAAAATATAAAAAGATTGATGGTTGACGATTGATGACTGATGGTTTTTGGGATTTTCTATTAAAAAAACATAATTATCAATTGTCAATTATCAATTATCAATTAAAAAACAGAGTTTTTTCTTACTTTTGCAAAAATTTGTGATTTTGAAAAAACTCTCATTCATATTAGCATTGCTGTTTGTGTCAGTTGCTGCATACGCACAATTCTGGGGTAATATTGACTACAAGGGTAATCCGTGGGTAAAAAATGTCACTTCACCTGTGAAAATCACTCATGGACTCCAAAACAGGCATTTGTCGGTATGGGCTTCACACGGCATTTACTACAACCCTGCACAAAGCAAATGGAAATGGCAACGTCCACCGCTTTTCTGTAGTCGTGAAGACTTGTTTACGCAGACTATTGTTGTACCTTATCTCATTCCAATGCTTGAAAATGCTGGAGCAATAGTTTTTACTCCACGTGAACGCGATTGGCAGAAGAATGAGGTGATTGTTGACAACGACATGGGCAATTTGGCATCTTACTATGAAGTGAACAATGGTGAGCAATGGGAACGGACTGATTCTTTAGGATTTGCATTGCACTCAGGAGTTTATCATGACGGAGAGAATCCTTTCCGTGCAGGCAGTGCCCGAAAGATAAAAAGTACGCCAAAGAGCAAATTGTCGTTTGCTACTTACCGACCGAATATTCCTGAAGATGGTAAATATGCTGTGTATGTGAGCTATCAGACTGTTGACGGTAGTGTGGATGATGCCCACTACACAGTGTTTCACAAGGGGCAGCCGACAGATTTTTTCGTCAATCAGCAAATGGGTGGCGGCACATGGGTTTATCTTGGCACTTTTGAATTTGAGGCTGGCATAAGCCCACGTAATCAAGTGGTAATAAATAATTCCAGCAATAATAATGGTGTGGTGACTACCGATGCAGTTCGTTTCGGTGGTGGTATGGGAAATATTGAGAGAGGTGGCGAGACAAGCGGATTTGCCCGTTGCCTTGAAGGCTCACGCTATTATGCACAATGGGCTGGCATGAATTATGACATCTATAGTGTCTATTCTGGAACTGACGACTATCGTGACGACATAAATGCCAGGTCGCTGATGACTAACTACATAGGAGGTGGTTCTGTGTTTATGCCAACTATTTTAGGTACAAAGGTGCCAATAGAACTATCTGTTGCTGTGCATAGTGATGCTGGCTACCAGCCAAATGGTCGTGATACCTACGGCACACTTGCCATCTGCACCACAAAAAAGAATGAAGCTGACACATTGAGTAGCGGACTTTCGCGCAATATTTCGGCTACTTTTGCACGAAATCTGATGGATGGGATTTATAACGATATTTCAAAGACATACGGAGATTGGAACACACGAGGAGTGAGAGACCAGAACTATTCCGAATCACGTATTCCAGAGGTTCCATCAGCAATAATAGAAACGTTGTCGCACCAGAATTTCCCTGATGTAAGAATGGCACAAGATCCGAATTTCAAATTCACTTTGGCAAGATCGATATACAAGACGATATTAAAATTTGTTTCTGATGCCCATGGTGTGGATTACAAGATAACCCCACTCGCTCCTGATAATTTTAAAGTGGAATTTACAGATGATAATGAGGTGAAATTATCTTGGACTGCAGAAAATGACACTATAGAAAAAGAAGGTGACACAAATGCTACACATTTTCTTGTTTATACAAAATGTGCAAATGGAGATTGGGACTACGGAACAATAGTCAAGGGAACATCATACAAAATGAAACTTCGTCCAGAAGTGCAATACTCTTTCAAGGTTGCTGCAGCAAATAGCGGTGGAATAAGTTTTCCTACGGAAACTCTCTCTGCTTTCTACCATAAAGGAAGTAAAAAGAAAATTTTGGTTGTCAATGGTTTCCACAGATTGTCATCACCTGCTCAGGTAAGTACAAGCACTCAACAGGGATTTGATTTTGAGGCAGACCCTGGTGTATGGCAAGGAATCAATCCTGGTTGGTATGGCAGACAAACCTCTTTCGATATGAGTAATATGGGGAGCGAAGCAACAAGCGGATTAGGCTACACCACGGACAATCTTGTTGGACAATTCTTCATGGGCAACGAATTTGATTATCCCGACACACACATTGCTGCAATTGCACAAACTGGAAAATATTCTGTATGTAGCTGTTCATCAAAGGCTGTTGAAAACAGATTGATACAGTTGGACAAATATGCAATGCTGGATCTCATTCTCGGCAATGAGAAAGATTGCGACTATCAGCTTGTGAAATATAAAACTTTCCCTGAAAAGTTGCAGGCTATCTTGTATGGTTATACAGTCAACGGTGGCTCATTGCTGGTCAGCGGTAGCTACGTAGGTAGTGACATGAAGTATGACGGACTCGACAGATTCTTCCTTAACAAAGTATTGAAGATTGACGAAACGATGGTTCAGCACAACAATAGTTCTGACACCATAAAGGGATTTGGAGTGGAATGCGAGTTCTACAACACTCTCAACCCGAAACATTATGCAGCAACGACTACCGATGTGCTGGCCCCCCTTGGAAAAGCCACCGTTGCAATGCAGTATAGTGATGGCAATCCTGCGTGTATAGCCTACAATGGAAAAAACTACAAGGCCATCACAATGGGATTTCCTTTTGAGTGCATAAAGAGTAATCATCACAGAGCCTCCCTAATGGCTAAAATGCTCAAATTTCTTATAAAATGACACTGGCTGCGGACGATAACGATAACGATAACGATAACTATTGACTCTGACTACTGACTCTGACTACAGACTCTGACTGCTGACGCAAGGCTCATGTCTTAACTCCTTAACTCCTTAACTTCTTAACTCCACAATTGAAACTCCTTAACTCCTTGAGTTTCGAGAGTTTGAAGAACTTGAGAAACTTGAATAAATTAATTGTAAACATAATGATGGATTTGAAACTTTTTCTGCCTACTACTAAGAAAGAATGCGAACTACGCGGATGGAATGAACTTGACGTAATTCTGTTTTCAGCTGATGCATACGTGGATCATCCATCTTTTGGAGCAGCGGTCATAGGTAGAGTGCTTGAGGCTGAAGGCTACAAGGTTGCAATCGTACCACAACCCGACTGGCATGGTGACTTCCGCGACTTCAAGAAGTTAGGTCGTCCACGCTTGTTTTTCGGAGTATGTCCTGGATGTATGGACTCCATGGTAAACAAATACACTGCAAACAAGCGTTTGCGCTCTGAAGATGCCTATTCACCTAACGGTGCACACGACAAACGTCCAGAATATCCAACTATCGTCTATACAAAAATACTGAAGGAACTATTCCCTGATGTGCCCGTAGTTATTGGTGGTATAGAAGCTTCTATGCGCAGACTGACGCACTATGACTACTGGCAAGATAAGTTGTGCCCATCAATACTCATTGACTCCAAAGCTGATTTGCTTATTTATGGGATGGGAGAAAAGCCTATAGTAAGCATTTCAAAAGCCATTGCAGAAGATAATGGTATTAAAAATGCCATTCCACAAACAGCTCGTATTTACCAACAACTTGACAAGCAGACCACAGACGAAGCAATAACTCTCTGGTCGCATGAGGAATGCCTGAAAGACAAACGCAAACAAGCTGAAAACATCCGCATTATTGAGGAGCAATCCAACATGATGCATCCTCAACGACTGATACAGGAGGTCAACGACAATGGCAAGAAATACGTGGTAGTAGAGCCACCATTTCCATTGCTCACAACAGCAGAATTGGATAGAATTTACGATTTGCCGTTCACTCGACTGCCACATCCGAAATACAAAGACAAGCGCATACCCGCCTACGAGATGATACGGCATTCCATCACTATGCACAGAGGTTGTTTTGGAGGTTGCGCATTCTGCACAATCTCTGCCCATCAAGGCAAGTTTGTAGTCAACCGCAGCAAGGAAAGTATTCTTCGAGAAATAGAGCGGATAACCCAGATGCCTGACTATAAAGGCTACATTTCCGACCTCGGCGGACCATCGGCAAACATGTATGGAATGAGCGGCAAGGACAAGAGCATTTGCGAAAAATGCAAACGGCCGTCATGCGCACATCCTACAATATGCAAAAACCTGAATATCAGCCATCAGCAACTACTTGAATTGTATCGGGAAGTAGATAAAAATCCAAAAGTCAAAAAAAGTTTTGTTGGTAGCGGTGTACGCTATGACCTTGTGCTTGCCGACAAGGAATATGGATATAAGTATGCCACCGAACTGATTTGCAATCATGTCAGTGGCAGACTGAAAGTAGCACCAGAGCACACTTCCGACCATGTGTTAAAACTCATGCGCAAGCCTTCATTTGAATTTTTCTATGAATTCAATCGTTGGTTTGAAGAGATTTGCCGCAGGGCTGGTCTGCCGCAACAGTTGATACCTTATTTCATAAGCAGTCATCCTGGTTGTACTGAAAGAGACATGAAAGACTTGTCACAAATCACTCGTCGCCTGAACTTCCGCCTTGAGCAAGTGCAGGATTTCACCCCTACCCCAATGACAATTTCCACCGAAATGTGGTACACAGGACTGAATCCTTACACCCTGGAAAAAGTTTTCAGTGCGCGCTCTCAAAAAGAAAAACTTGCCCAACGACAATACTTTTTTTGGTATAAGAAAGGTTGATGGTGAATAGTCCGTTATCAATTACTAAATAAGTCTAATTATTAATTATCAATTGTTAATTATTAATTCATTAATGTAGTTTTTTCTTACTTTTGCAAAAATTTATCTTTTATGAAAAATATTATTATTACAGGAGGGGCTGGATTTATCGGCAGCCACGTAGTCAGACTATTCGTCAATAAATATCCAGAGTATAAAATTATCAATGTTGACAAACTTACCTATGCAGGTAATTTGGCAAACCTGAAAGACATTGAGGATATGCCGAACTATAAATTTGTAAAGGCTGACATCTGCGACTTCGACACTATGTTCAACCTCATACAAACCGAAAAAGTAGATGGTATTATTCATCTCGCCGCTGAAAGTCATGTGGATCGCAGCATCAAAGACCCTTTCACTTTTGCCCAAACCAATGTCATGGGAACTTTGGTTCTTCTCCAGGCTGCAAAGATTTACTGGGAGTCGCTACCTGAGAAATATGATGGCAAACGCTTTTATCATATTAGTACAGACGAGGTTTATGGTGCTCTGAAAATGACGCATCCAGAAGGAATTCAGCCTCCATTCACCACAAAGGCATCAAGTGGCAACCACCATTTGGCATACGGAGATGATTTTTTCTATGAAGATACTAAATACATGCCTCACTCTCCATATTCGGCATCAAAGGCAAGTAGTGACCACTTTGTTCGTTCATTTCACGACACTTATGGAATGCCTACAATTGTAACTAACTGCTCAAACAACTATGGTCCTTATCAATTCCCTGAGAAACTTATACCATTATTTATCAATAATATACGAAATAAAAAACCTCTTCCTGTGTATGGAAAAGGTGAGAATGTGCGCGACTGGCTCTTTGTTGAAGACCACGCAAGGGCTATCGACTTGATTTTCCATAAAGGTACAATTGCTGAGACTTACAATATCGGTGGTTTCAATGAGTGGAAGAATATTGATATTATAAAGGTGATAATAAAGACTGTTGACCGCCTTTTGGGTAGAGAAGAAGGTGAAGACATGAATCTCATTACATACGTAACCGACCGTTTAGGCCACGATGCACGTTATGCTATTGACTCATCGAAACTTCAAAAGGAATTAGGCTGGGAACCAAGTCTGCAGTTTGAAGAAGGTATCGAAAAAACCGTGCGTTGGTATTTAGACCATCAAGACTGGCTCGACAACATAGTCTCTGGCGACTATGAACGGTACTACGACGATATGTATAAAAACAGATGACAGACAATAAACAGGCAACTCTTGAACTTGGAACCAAGCCCATTGGTAAACTGCTGTGGCAATATGCCATGCCAGCCATAATAGCGATGACGGCATCATCGCTCTACAATATGGTTGATAGTATTTTTATTGGTCATGGAGTTGGGGCGCTGGCTATTTCGGGACTTGCAATCACTTTTCCGTTGATGAACCTTAGTGCTGCCTTCGGAGCAATGGTAGGTGTAGGGGCATCAACGATTCTTTCAGTCAGATTAGGGCAAAGAGACTACGCAGTAGCCGACAGGATTTTCGGCAACTGCCTGTCACTAAAAATCATCACTGGCTTGATATTCATGGCTGTATGCCTGATATGGCTCGACCCAATACTCAAGTTTTTTGGTGCTACAGAAAACACTTTGCCATACGCACGCGACTACATGGTTATTATCCTTATCGGAAATGTTTTCACCCATATTTATTTCGGGCAGAATGCTTTGTTGCGCTCAATTAGCAAGCCTAAAATTGCCATGTATAGCACAATCCTCACCGTGGCGATAAATACAATTCTCGACCCCATTTTCATTTACGTCTTTGAATGGGGAATAAGAGGAGCAGCTATTGCGACCGTTGTTTCACAATGTATTTGCCTTGTATATCAAACCAGAATATTTCTGAATCCAAATACCATAATACGCTACAAACGTGGAATTTATGGACTTCGCAGTCGAGTTGTAAAAGATATTCTTTCCATCGGACTGGCACCATTTCTGATGAACTGCTGCGCATGTCTGGTGGTAATCTTTGTAAACAAGGGACTGTTGCATTATGGTGGTGACCTTGCAGTCGGGGCTTACGGAATAGTTAACCGCGTGGGATTTATCTTTGCTATGGTAGTTATGGGACTAAATCAGGGTATGCAGCCTATTGCAGGTTATAATTTCGGAGCACAACAAATACCGCGACTCATGAAGGTATATTACTACACCATGTGGCTGGCTACAATTGTCTGCATCGTTGCCTTTATAGTTGGAGTTGGCTTCCCAGAAGCGTGTGTTAAGTTGTTTACTCATGATGCCGAACTCATTGCCATTGCCACTCCTGCAATGATTCTCTACACATGCACATTCCCCATTATAGGCTTTCAGATGGTAACCACAAATTTCTTTCAGAGCATAGGCATGGCAAAAATCAGCATTTTCCTTTCACTCACTCGGCAACTGATTTTCCTACTACCAGGACTGATTATTCTCCCATTGTTTTTCAAACTCAACGGAATCTGGTATGCTATCCCTCTATCAGATATTTTAGCATCTGTGATGACTGCAATAATATTCTTTATTTACAGAAAAAAATTCAAGCAAGATGAATGATGTTTTCTCTATAACAATTGGTCGCGAATTAGGTAGCGGAGGACAAGAAATCTCTAAAATATTGGCTGATAAGTTCGATTGTCAGCTTTTTGATAAGGAAATCCTGACACTTGCCGCCAAAGATAGCGGATTTGCAGAAAAACTATTTATTGACCATGATGAACGCCATGGAAAGCTGCACAATCTGCTTTTCAACAAAGTGCCCATCATAGGACATGCCAATTATTACAACGAACAAATATCGCAAGGCTCGCTATTCAAATTTCAGAGCGACGCCATTCTTCAGCAGGCTCAGGACAAACGTTGCATATTTGTTGGTCGCTGTGCCGATTACGTCTTGCGTGAAATGAAACAAAAAGTGCGCATTTTCATCTATGCCGACTTGCCATATAGAATTCAGCAAGTTATGGCACGCAGGCAATGTAATGAAGCCACTGCCCAAAAGATTATTAACGACACAGAGCGAAAACGTGCCAACTACTACAATTATTACACAGGGCAGCGATGGGGCGATAAGTTCTTTTATGACCTTTGCATCAACTCCTGCACATTAGGGATCAACGGTACAGCAGAGTTTTTGGCAGAATACATAAAGAAGGTGTTACTATGAAAAAAATAGGCATCATCAGTGATACGCACGCCTTCTGGGATGAGAAGTTTGCCAAATACTTTGCAGAATGCGATGAAATTTGGCATGCAGGCGACATAGGAAATATGGATGTAGCAGAACGATTAAACGAAATCTGTCTTCTACGTGCCGTACATGGCAATATTGATGGTGGTGATGTGAGGATTACCTATCCTGAAATACTCCGTTGGAAATGCGAAGATGTTGACGTGCTGATGAAGCATATTGGCGGTTATCCTGGCAAGTATGATGCCAGCATTGCACATAAAATCTACAGCAACCCACCACAACTATTTATAAGCGGACACTCTCATATCCTCAAAGTAAAATATGATAAAAATCTGAATCTTCTGCACATCAACCCTGGAGCAGCTGGACTGAGTGGATGGCAGCAACAGCGCACTATCATCCGGCTGACCATAGATGGTAGCAGTTTCAAGGATTTGGAAATAATCGAACTAAATAAGTGAACGATAACGATACGCTGCGCTACGATAACGATAACCATAACCATAACCATAAAAAATGGTTCAAAGTTCAAGGTTCTCCTTCGATAGGCTCAGGAACCAGGTAATGTCTTAACTCCTTAACTTCTTTAACTCCTTAACTCCTCATACTGACGACAACGAAAACCCACAACCCACAACCAATAACATACAACCAATAACATACAACCAATCATGAAACTTCAAGCATTAGAAACCCTGATTTCAGAGGTAGCACCATACATTAAGAGTGATAACCAAGACACTGACAATCTGCTAAAGAAATATATTCATAATTTTATGCAGAACGAGCCAGCCACTGACGCATTCGGATTCGACCCTATAATCATGAATTTGCAGACTATCAAACTCTTTGCTACCGAAATAGGCGTAATGCGCGAAGCCTTGCTTGGACTATTACTCTACTCTTTATGCAAGAATGATTCCAACGGAGAAGACAATATAAAAACCGACTTTGGCGATGATGTTGCTCATATCGTACATGGACTGAATAAAATCAGCCAGCTATACCAAAAAAACACATCAGTGGAAACAGAGAATTTCCGTAATCTGATGATTAGTTTTGCCGCCGACATGCGTGTGATACTCATCATGATCGCCGACCGCGTAAACCTCATGCGCAGTATTGGCGATACTGAGAACATCGAAGCCCGTTCAATGGTTGCACGTGAAGCATCATTCCTCTACGCACCTCTTGCACATAAACTTGGATTGTATTCATTGAAGAAGGAGTTGGAAGACCTAAGCCTAAAATATCTTGAACCAAAACCTTATTTCCATATTCAGGAAAAACTCCACGACACCGAAGAAGTGCGCAATCAGTACATACAGCAGTTTGTAAAGCCTATTAATGCAAAACTGGAAGAAGCAGGAATGAAATTCCATATCAAAGCCCGCACAAAGAGCATACACAGCATCTGGCAGAAGATGAAAAAGCAAAAATGTGAATTTGAAGGGGTTTATGATATTTTTGCCATACGCATCATAATTGATTCACCAGAAAAAGCCGAAAAAATGCTGTGCTGGCAAGCTTATTCCATCGTTACCGATATGTACCAGCCAAACCCAAACCGTCTGCGCGACTGGTTATCCGTCCCGAAAACCAATGGCTATGAGTCATTACACATAACAGTGCTTGGACCCGACAACAAATGGGTCGAGGTACAAATCCGTACAGAACGGATGGACGACATTGCAGAGCATGGACTGGCTGCACACTGGCGCTACAAAGGTGTCAAGACGAGTGGTCATGGCATAGAAGATTGGTTGTCAGGCATACGCGCAGCACTTGAAAGCAACGATGACATGCAGCTGATGGATCAGTTCCGCATCGAACTCGACGAGGAAGAAGTCTATGCTTTCACTCCGAAAGGCGACTTGCTTAAGTTTCCTAAAGGTTCAACCATATTGGACTTTGCCTATCGCATTCATTCACGAATAGGCAACCAATGCACAGGTGCAAAAATAAATGGTAAAGTAGTGAGCATTCGCCAAGAACTGCGTAGCGGAGACGAGGTGGAAATCATCACATCAAGTGTGCAATCACCACGTTTGGAATGGCTTAAGATTGTCAAGTGCAGTCATGCAAAAAGCAAGATACGCCTTGCACTCAAGGAACAGGAAGTAAAGCAAAGCGCACTTGCAAAAGAAATGAT
Source organism: Prevotella sp. (assembly GCA_045597685.1). Taxonomy (GTDB): domain Bacteria; phylum Bacteroidota; class Bacteroidia; order Bacteroidales; family Bacteroidaceae; genus Prevotella. The sequence continues at coordinate 5,646 of JAZLKO010000008.1, read as the reverse complement.
TGAAAGGCGATTCAAAAACAATAAGATTGACATCGAAGAATCGCTGATGATGAAACTCATCAAAAAACTTGGTTATAAACGCGTCACTTCATTCTATAAAGACATTGCCGACAAGAACCTTGAAGTCAGCGAGGTAATTGACAAATACATCGCTCTAAGAGATAACACTTTACAAAGCAACGACAAGGTGAGTGCTGATACCTTCGATTTGAGCAAGACTCACGATACTGACTCATCCAACAATAGCGACGAACTGATTATTGACCACAATCTCAAAGGCATTGATTACCAGTTGGCAAAATGCTGCAATCCAGTATTCGGCGACAAGATTTTTGCCTTCGTCACAGCCAATGGTGGTATAAAAATCCATCGTGAAAACTGCCCAAATGCTACTGACATGAAACAGCGTTTTGGCTATAGAATATTAAAGGCCAGATGGAATGGAAAAGGTACTTCGCTCTACGATGTCACACTGAAAATTATTGGTAAGGATGATATTGGAATCGTGAACAACATATCTCGAAACATTGTTGTTGAAGAAAAAATGTCGCTTCGCTCAATCAACATCAACAGCGACAACGGATTATTCAGTGGCACTTTGGTAGTATCAGTCCATGACACAACTAAGATAGAGTCGCTAATAAAGAATCTCAAGAAAATAAAAGGAGTTCGGGTGGTTGAACGTGTTTAGACATTTGCTTTATAAATAGCCAATCCCTTGTCGGTCAGTAGTCCGCGCAATATAACCATCGACATATTCTTGACAATGTCAGCCATCTCATAGCGCAAATACATTTTGTAGTCCATAATGCCTCTTGCCTGTATTCGCATGTGTTCTGCAACAATCTTGTAGTTCAGATTCTTCCGAAATACCCCCTGGGCAACACCACGTTTGAAAAAAGCCAAGATACGTTTCTCTTGTTCTTTGTCTTCTGACTCAAGCTTTTTCAATATTGCAGGGTATTTTTGAATATCTTCATAAAGTATCGGATTGATTTTGGAAAATCTATCCATTTGCAGATGCAACATCCCAACTATTATACTGATTACATCACCATTAGTTTCATTATCAATCTTCACCATTTCTGCATGCTGCTTCTCACGCGACTCTTCTATGCAACATGTCAACAGTGACTCTTTCGTAGGAAAAATCAAATATAATGTGCGTTTGGATATTGACACACCTTTGGCGATATCGTCCATCTTTACAGACTTTATTCCTTTTGAAATAAACTCTGCAAGAGCATAGTCAACTATACATTTCTTTAATTTCTTTGCATCCATAACATACTATTGGCACAGCAAAAGTAAAAAAAAACTGCGTTTTTTAATTGACAATTGACAATTGACAATTGATAATTATGATTTTTTAATAAAAAAGGTTAAAAACCCTCAACCCTCAACCCTCAACCTTCAACCTTTCATTATCTTTGCAACCAAATACGCATATAAAAATATGAAATCAAGAAAAACTTCATCAACTCCAAGCCGAAGAAAGAGCAATAAGCCAAATAGCACTTTTTTAGATGCAATAGGTTGCACAAGTCTTTTCCAGAATGAGAAATTGAATTTCTTTACAGGAATACTGTTGCTTTGCATCGGAATCATAATGATTCTTTCGTTCATATCGTTTTTTACCACTGGTTTTGCCGACCAGAGCACACTCATCAATATGCAGGATGGTGATTTGGAAAACACCAAACACGTATTCCAAAACTATTGTGGGTCACTCGGAGCATATACAGCCCACTATTTCATTGGTAAATATTTCGGGATAGGTGCTTTCTGCATCCCAGTATTCATCATCTTATTATCCTTACGACTGATGAAAGTCAATAAAATCAATCTGATAAAAAGTTTCTTCACATTGATGATTTTCATGCTCTGGAGTTCTGTTGCATTTGCAAAATTTTTGTCACCATTCTTTGAATCCACACCATTCTCACCAGGTGGAGACCATGGCGAATACATCATGGATTATGTTCAGAATATCATCGGTGAACCAGGGCTGGTAGGAATCCTCGTACTTACACTTATAGCATATCTAATTTATCTCAGCATCAACACGATAAACATCATTCGCACCATACTTAATCCATCACACCTGTTCAACCGCATACCTTTTGAAGTCGTAGAAAACACCCCTGACACATTCGATAACGATGACGATAACGATAACGATAACCAACAATCCACAACCGACGACCCACAATCCACAACTAATATTATCGAATGGGAACAACCAATAATTAATAACGATAACACTGACTCTGACGATAACGATAATCCTCAACCCTCAACCCACAACCCACAATCCACAACCGGTGACCCACAACCAGTGACAAATACCCAAATGCAGATTGAAGTTGGTCAAGACTATGAGAAAGCCCATGGTGCAACTCTTGTTCAGGTAGGCAACAAGCAAATGGAAGCTTTCGACCCGAAGAAAGATCTTGAAAACTACCACTACCCTACCCTTAGTCTCTTGAAGAAATATGAGGATGACGGACAGACCTACGTCGATAAGGATGAACAAGAACAAAACAAAAATCGCATCATTGAAGTCCTCCGCCAGTTCGGAGTTGAAATCAGCAGCATAAAAGCCACCATTGGTCCTACCATCACATTATATGAAATAACACCAGCCCCAGGAGTACGTATCTCAAAGATTAAGAATCTGGAAGACGATATTGCCCTGTCGCTCGCTGCCAAAGGTATTCGTATCATAGCACCTATCCCTGGTAAAGGTACAATTGGTATCGAAGTTCCTAACGCCCGTCCACGCATAGTCTCCATGGAAAGCATACTAAATTCGCGCAAATTCCAAGAGACAACTATGGAACTGCCTATAGCACTTGGAAAAACCATCACAAACGAAGTCTTCATGGTGGATTTGGCAAAAATTCCTCACCTTCTCGTTGCTGGTGCCACTGGTCAAGGAAAATCTGTCGGACTCAATGCCATCATCGCATCATTGCTCTACAAGAAACATCCGTCAGAGTTGAAAATTGTACTGGTTGACCCTAAGAAAGTGGAATTTTCAATCTATTCATCACTCTATCGCCACTTCTTGGCAGCAATACCAGAAGAAGATGACTATTCAGAACCAATCATAACCGATGTTACCAAGGTCGTGCGCACTCTTAATTCGCTATGCAAAGAGATGGATACACGCTACGACCTACTCAAAGCTGCCCATGTGCGCAACATAAAGGAATACAATCAGAAATTCATGAGCCGCGCACTCAACCCAATGTTAGGGCATAAGTTCATGCCATACATTGTGGTAGTAATCGACGAGTTTGGTGACCTCATCCTAACAGCAGGCAAAGAAGTGGAAATGCCTATCACACGAATTGCACAACTTGCACGTGCCGTCGGCATACACATGGTCATTGCCACACAACGACCAACCACAACCATCATCACTGGTAACATAAAAGCAAACTTCCCTGGGCGTATGGCGTTCAAGGTTACGGCAATGATCGACTCACGCACCATACTCGACCGTCCAGGAGCCAATCAACTCGTCGGACGTGGAGATATGCTCTTCCTCAATAGCACCGAACCAGTGCGTGTGCAATGCGCATTCCTTGACACACCTGAAGTTGAACGCATAGCTGATTTCATTGCTTCACAGCAAGGATATGGCGGACCATTTGAACTGCCTTACCCAGACACACCTGATATGGGTGGTGATGTTGGCGGTGACAACAAGATAGGTCCGCTCGACCCAATGTTTGAAGAAGCAGCACTCCTCATAATCCAGAGTCAGCAAGGCTCAACAAGTCTGATTCAACGCAAATTCTCCATCGGCTACAACCGTGCCGGACGACTTATGGATCAATTGGAAAAAGCAGGAATAGTTGGTTCAGCACAAGGCAGTAAGCCTCGCGAAGTGCTCATTGCCGACGAAGCCTCATTAGCCCGCATAATCAGCAAACTCAAGTAAAACCATGTGTAATTAACAATTAACAATTAATAATTAATAATTTGTTTATGCGTTTTTTAGTTTCAGTTTTCGTTTTAGTTTTAGTTTTCGTTAGCAACGCTCAGTCCGTTAGCTCTGCGACTGCCAAGTCAGTACTCGACAAGACTGCCTCACTGATTTGCTCCAAATCGGGCTCAAGCGCAAACTTTACAATCAGCAATACAAAATTAGGAAAATCCTCTGGTACAATCTATGTCAAAGGCAATAAGTTCTTTGCAAAAATACCTGCTGGCATGGTTTGGTACAATGGCAAAACACAATGGACTTACATTACAGCAAACGAGGAAGTCAACGTCACCAGTCCAACCAAAGAACAGCAGCAAGCCATCAACCCTATGACCTTTGTCTATCTCTATAAAAAAGGCTACAAGGCAACACTCAACCAAAAAGGCAACGAATACATTGTCTCTATGATAGGCAGCAACAACAAGAAAAACATAGGTGAAATGATAATCCTAATCGACAAGAAGACGTTTGCACCAACAAAAATAAAAATGCGCCAAGGCGACACATGGACAGACATAGTAATCCGCAATTTCAAACAAGGCAACTACCCAGATTCCATGTTCCAGTTCAATGCCAAAGACTTTCCCCAAGCCGAAATCATTGACCTTAGATGAACAAGCAAAACTTGAATGATCTTGCGGATATTTCAGGATTCCTAATTTCCTGAATACCTAACCACATATTTCTATGGATACAAAAGAAATAAAAGCTATATTATTTGATTTTGATGGTACTCTTGCCGACACGGCACCTGGGATTGTAAGCACCATGCAAGAGACTTTCAAGGCTTTGCAACTGCCAGTGCCGACAGAAGAGGCTGTTCGCCAAACTATTGGTCTGAAACTGGAAGATGGAGTAAAAGTGCTCTGCGGACTTGATGATGCAACAGCTCAAAAAGGTGCGGCTATTTATCGTGAATTGTTCATGAAGATTGAACTATCAAAGATTCAGATTTTTCCAGAGGTGAAAGAAACCTTGACCGCACTGCAACAAATGGGTATTCGTATGGCTATCTGTACCACACGGGGACTGAACTCTCTCAATATTATCATGACTGCAAACAATATCAACGATTATTTTGAGGAGATAATCACAGCTTCAGCTAATCTTCCCACAAAACCTGCTCCTGATATGGTGTTTGAACTGCTCAAGCGTATGAATCTGACAGCCAATGAAGTATTGGTTGTAGGCGATACTACCTTCGACATCGAAATGGGTAACAATGCCGGATGCAAGACTATTGCTGTGACATACGGCAATCATAGCCGTAAGCTATTGGCAGCCTCACACCCTACTTACATCATTGACCACTTCAACGAGCTATTGGGGCACAGTGGAAAAGTACTGGGGGGGGGTAAATGTCTATTCGCAGGTGATGCTTTAACAAAAACCAATTAAGCTTTTCCAATATGTACTAAACGGCCCAAAATTGTTGCATTTGTTACATGGGGTTTTCACGAATTTTGAACTTTCAGCAGTCAGTAGTCAGCATCTCAGCATGAGATGATTTTTTCCTGACTTTGACAGCCTATACTATTGTAAATCGTAACTCTTTGATTATAAGAACAATAATTTTTCAAAATCGCTAATATGGGTGACGCAACACCCTATTTCGTGGTGTTTTTGTCATTTTTGGGAACCCCAAAACT
>JAZLKO010000007.1:0-17795 GCA_045597685.1 Prevotella sp. | reverse complement strand
AACTTGTACGCATACTTTTGCGATGGGTGAAAAATATTACAAAGATATGCCATAACGCCCCAAAAAAGTCGCTCGTTCGTTCCATATCTTATACCTGTATTTATTTTGAATTGACCAAATATTTAGGCTGCGGATTTAAGGGTAGTGTCAACTCTTTGCGCGAGGATGGTTGATTGAGGTTATATATTAGTGAGGTTTTTGACACTGACACTGACGATAACCTCATAACAATTTATTTGCATTTTGCCGAGGTGCGACAATAGAAGACCAAGTCAAGGAAGAAAAGCCACGAAAGCGAATTAACCGACAACCTAAAACCGAGAATCAGTAATATTAGTACCATTTTATGGCATTGCTGTAGCTGCTACGCTTGTCGTATTTGAGGGCATCTGTAAGGGTTGATGCGTTGCAACGGAACGAGAAATTGTATGATGTGTAAGGAGAGAGGACTACTGAACACGACATGTTGAAACAATGTAGGTCGCGCGACAGTGATGCTGTGGTCATGCTGATTTGTTTGTTTTCAAAGTCATAACCTGAAGAAAAACTGATGTTCCATCCTTGTGCAATGGTGAGACTGCCAGAGAAATTCATGTTTTGCGTGAACTTGTATGGATAGCGCATTGATTTAGTGTTGAACTTACCACTCGTGTTTTCACGCATAGTGATTCCATAGCTGACACTTAGCGACCACGGCAGTGTGTAGCGCAGGTATCCGTCTTCGTCGGTGTCGGCTTTGTCTGTTTCTGTTCGCCTTGCTTTTTTGCCTTGCTTCATTACGGGGTCTTCGTTGGTGTTGACATCGTCCTCGTCATTGTCGCGTTTTGTTTCGTCGTCAACTCCGTTTCGTCTGCCATTCAGCCAATCGGCAATTTTCTTAAAAGTTTGGTTGTTGAAGGTGTATGACAGGTTTTGCGACATACCCTGAAAGCGTCCGAATCGTCCGTAACTATACTCCGTCTTATCACCTATGTAAGGTCGACCGTTTTCATCGAGTTCGTAGGCGTATGTAGCAAATACGGCATTCATATTGAAGGTGTAGCTCTTTGAAAGTTTCAGTCGGATGCGTGTGCTCAGATCGCTCCACGGTCTGGTTTCGGCGGCTGTGTTGTAGGACATGGATGCTCCGAGTTCATCAATGATACTGATTTTCCTGAAGCCAGTGGTGTCGCGATCGCTATGGATTTTCATCTCAATGTTGTTGCTGATATCTACGGATATATTTCCTGTTCTGCCTCTTCCTGGTGTGCCATACAATGCCTGCTGGTATGGTGAATATGTTACGAGTGAAACATTGCCTTGTGCATCGGTTTTTGTGTATGTGTCCCAATAGCCGTATTTAGGGTCACCGAAGTCGGGAGCATAACTGAAACTCACCGTAGGGGTAATGACATGGCGCACTGCTACTATCTTATCACCGAAAATCTTGCGGTTTGGCACGTAGAAGCCATAAAGTTTTGTACTTGCCGACACACTGAGGTCCCAGTTATAGACATTATGGAATCCATACACGGTGTCTGCTATTTCTGTCTGCCTTGCTTCATCCCATGAACGATTGATTTTGTTGGTATACATCCTGTCTGTGAAGTTAAACGAAGGATTTATGTTTACATATCCAAACAATGTAAAATTACCAGAAACAGGTATTCTGTGTTGCATACCATTTCGCCAGTCTTTTATCAGGCTTGAATGCAGGAATTTGCTTTCTTTGGTGGAAATGGAATTGCTCAATTGTCCTGTGTAAGACATGGAGATTTTCTCATACCATCGTTCTTTTCCAACCATTTTCTTGCGTCGGAACGGATAGAAACGGCTTATTGAAATATTAAGGTCGGGGAATGTCATTGCTATGCTTGAATCGCGCATGTTCTGCGACAGGTTCATGGTGGTGCTAAGAGTCATTCCGATACTTGAGAATCCTGTGTTGTAGCTCACACTTGAAGTACGGGTGCTTTGGGTTAGCGATGTAGGATTGTACATTGATGTGAGGTTGTTCCGCTCATAACTGGTACTGGCATAGTTCACGCTGGCAGAGATAGTGCTGAAAGGATTGGCTTTGCTGTCTTGTCGGTGGCTCCACTGAACCTTAAAACTTTCCGACTTGCTGAAATCGGGCATGTTTTTGTCGCCTTCCTGTGAATTCTGATAACTGATTAGAAAGCTTCCGCTATACTTGTATCTTCGTCGGTAGTTGCTGCTGGCTGTGATGCCCCACGAACCTTTAGTATATATTTCCCCAATAAGTTTCAGGTCTATTTTGTCGTTTATGGCAAAATAATATCCTCCATCGCGGAGGTAGAATCCTCGTGAGGTCTCGTCACCATAGGTTGGCATTATCAGTCCACTGGAATAACTTTTTGTGAATGGAAAGAATCCGTATGGTATTGCAAGCGGCAACGGGACATCGGCAACAACCAGATGTGCTGGACCGAAATAAACTTCTTTGCCAGGACGGACTTTAGCGCGTGACAATGCAATATAGAAATCAGGATGAGGACGGTCGCAAGTGGTGTAGCGGCCATGCTGTAAAAACATTTCACCCGTCTCCGACCGCTTTGACTTCTCGCTTGTGAGAAATCCGTCTTCCTGTTGCGTATAAACATTTGAAATAAAGCCCTTTTTGGTTTTGAAGTTGAAGGCAATGGAGTCGCTCTCATAAGTGTCGCTTCCCTGAACAAATACAGGTTTGCCATTAACACTCCCAGTAGAATCGGTTCTGCTTGTGGCATACACCTTGCTGCTGTCGAGGGTAACAAATATCTGGTCGCTTGACAGATCCATGTCGTCATACTTGACATTGGCATTGCCATACAGATACGACAATTTGGATGTGGCATCATATACCAATGAGTCGTCAGCTGTGTATTCCACTGGAAATTCAAGTCCGTTTTTCTTTTCCTTGTTTATGCTGTCGGTGGCAAGTGAATCGTCGATAGCTTTGTTGTGTTTGTAGATTGCCAGTTGCAGGCTGTCCATGGCATTAGTATCGGGACCAGCCTTTATTCTGGCTATTGAGTCCTGACGTATCATTTCTCTAATGCTATCAAGCAAAACAGTATCGGGAAAAAGTGGTGTGGGGGTTGGGTTGTTTGGATTGTTTGGATTTTGGGATTTAGAGACCTCCTGGTTCCCAGATTCCTTGATTCCTTGATTCCCCGATTCCCTGGTTCCAATTGAAACAGAGGCTCGGTTTGCCATGAAACACATGGTAAACAAAATGAATACAATTATCGGTAGGAGTTTTTTCAAATCAACTGCCTAATTAAATATTGCTGCCCAATCTAATAGTCTGTTGGCTGTTGCTTCTCCGAATTTCAACAGACTGCTATATGCTTCCTCAATAGTCCGCTCATGGTCGAGATGGGTTTTTGAGAAAAATTTATCCGCATAGCATATTGCCTTTTCTTCCATGGTTTCTGGATACATCCCAGGCAGCCCTGTGCCAGTGTGCCGTTCACACACTCTTGCATGTTTCGGGTAGCCTTCATTCCTTATCAGTTCGGCACCGATAATTCCATGCCGTATATATGGTTTGTCACCGTAGCAATATATCCCAGGCGCATCACATCGGAATATCCCAATGTCGTGGAGCATGGCAGCCTCGTCGAGGAAAGTCTTGTCCAGATTGAGTTCTGGATGTAATGCAGCAATCTGTAGCGCTTTCCGCGCTACAGATTTGCTATGAGTGAGCAAAATGTGTTTCAGCTCATTATCATCAGGATAGTACTTGTCAATGATTTCCTGATAATCCATCAGGCCTTTCTTTCAATATATCCTAATATGTCGCCACGGTTTACGAATCCACCTTGCTTTACACAAACTTCAACCAGTGTACCGCCTAATGCAGCAGGAATCTCTACAGTTTGTCCCCAAGGGGTTTTTACGAAGCAGAACAGTTCGTTCTCAACATATTCGCTGCCGATAGCAGGCTGAGATGTCGGAGCAGCCTCGTCGCCACCGCCAAACTCCCAGAATACCTGACCTTTGACAGGGCAGACAATAGGGTCGGCTTTGGCATGCTTGATTTCAGCAACCTGCTCTGGTGTAAGCGTAGCACCTAATTTCTTATCCTTTGCAGCTTGCAGGTCGGCGAGGAAATTCTTTTTAGCAGCACCACTCTTATAGTTGCGGTACTGCTCTGGATGCATTGCCAATTCAAACAGTTCCTCATCGTCCTTACCAGTGTCCCAACCGTTTTCCTTCATTTCCTTGCGGAAATCATCGAGAGCATTAGGGATGAGAGTATGAGGGTCGGCATCAGTAAATTCCTTGCCTTTTTCCTTTGCAAGTGCAATCAGTTCGTCATCAATCTTTCCAGGAACCTTACCACTCTTGCCGAGTATCATTCCCCACATGCTGTCGTCCATCATTGCGAAACGTCCCTTGCCTTGTGCAAGAGTAAGAAGATTCATCAATGCGATGTTCTTTGTGTATTGTGAGAATGGAGTTACCAATGGAGGATAACCTACACGAGGCCATACGTATGCCACTTCGTCGAAGAGTTTCACCAATATCTCATCGGTTGAGAGTTCTGGTTCGCCTTTGGCCTTCAGAGTCTTGTTTATCACACCATGAATACCAGCAAGGTCTGCCATCATTGAGCCCATCATGCCGCCAGGCAATCCGCAGCCGAGAAGCAGTGACGACATGATCTTGTTTTGAGGATTGATGAAGTATCCGAGCCAGTCGTCAATAAATTCCTGAGTCAGGCTGCGCACCTGCATGTATGCATTCATATTGATGTCGGCAACTTCAAAACCTTCGTGTTTAAGCATGCTTTGAACAGATATGATATCTGGATGAACCTTGCCCCATGACAATGGTTCAACGGCTGTGTCGATAATATCTGCTCCATTGTTGCAGACTTCCAGTATTGACGCCATAGAAAGACCTGGACCAGAATGTCCGTGATATTCAATGATAATATCTGGATGTTTGGTCTTTATCATCTTGGTCAACTTGCCGAGCATTGCAGGCTGACCGATACCAGCCATATCCTTCAGAGCAATTTCTTCAGCACCAGCAGCAATCAGTTCATCAGCAATACCAGCATAATATTCTGCCGTATGGATAGGTGATGTCGTGATACATAGAGTTGCCTGAGGAATCATTCCTGCTTGCTTTGCCCATTTTATGCTTGGGATGATATTGCGTGTATCATTAAGTCCACAGAAAATACGAGGAATGTCAACGCCTTGTGCTTTTTTAACCTTATACATGAGTTCTCTGACATCGTCAGGAACTGGATACATACGCAATGCATTCAAACCGCGGTCGAGCATGTGTGTCTGTATCCCCACCTCATTAAACGGTTTACAAAATGCACGTACAGCCTCGTTAGGATTTTCACCTGCAAGCAGGTTCACCTGCTCAAAAGCACCACCATTGGTCTCTACACGTTGAAAACAACCCATGTCAATAATGGCAGGAGCAACTCGCTCTAATTGGTCTTTGCGTGGCTGAAACTTACCTGAAGATTGCCACATGTCCCGATAGAGAAGACTAAATTGAATTTTTTTCTTTTTCATAATTTATAGTTTATAGAACATACTTTAGATTATCAAAAACCTTGCAAAAATAAGAAAAAAGGTTAGTGGTTAGTGGTTGGAGGTTAGCGTTTTTAAGTTTTTTTATTAAAAAAAAACGTAATTATCAATTATCGACAGTAAATTATCAATTAAAAAACATAGTTTTTTGTACTTTTGCGTGCTGAAAAGTTTTTTGAACGATTTTTTATGAGATATTTATTGCTTATAGGCTTATTGATTGCGCTTTTTTCATGCACTGGCAATCGCGTGGCTAATGATAATGGTAGCGGATTGGATTCGCTTGTTGAGGAGAATGCTCCTGGCGATTCCACATTATATGGACTTGCTTGCGAGGGCTGTAATGATTCCGTCGTGGTGATTCTGCCCTACGACTTGTCTAATCCACGCACTTACAACATTATATTAGCATGGAAAACTCATAATATCTATGGATTTCCCGAAATAGGCGACAATATAGCCGTGATACTGAGCCAAAATGATTCCACTATGGCTGAAAAAGTTATTGTGGTGGATAGAATAATTGGAACTTGGTATTATGACATTAAGCCAATGATACATAAACCAGCGGCTCTGACAGATGCTCAGTTCGAGCGAATGAAAGTTCGATTTGAAAAACATTTGACCGACAGCGTTAGGGATTCCATCTTTAAGCCAATAGAGTGCGAATTGACTTTCAACTCTAATAAAATGCTCAGCATGAACGGTATGCAGCAGATGAAGGAAAAGCAAGAGCAATCAACTCTATCACTCATAAATTATGAGAAACCCACTATATATAAGGAATGGAGTTTATGGAATGGTAAATTGTTGATGAAACAAATAAGAAAAGATTGCGTTGATACTTTCGAAATTAAATCTTTGAATAAGGATTCGTTGATATTATATAATCAAAAACAAACTTTCACTTTGCATAAAAAAGTATCCAAACTGTAAAACCGCAAAACCGTATGAACATAGTAGAACGATTTTTTAATTACACACATTACGACACACAATCATCTGAAACTTCAGAGTCTGTGCCAAGTACTGAAAAACAATTAGTTTTTGCAAAATTCCTGAAAGATGAACTGGAGAATGAAGGTTTGAAGGATGTTGAAATGGACAGCATGGGGTATGTCTATGCCACTCTTCCTGCTAACGTCAAGAAAAACATTCCGACAATAGGCTTCATCGGTCATTATGACACATCGCCCGACTGTAGCGGTGCTGACATCAAAGCACGTGTGATAAATGATTATCAAGGCAACGATATCGAACTGTCGCCTGGTATCATCTCTTCCGTGGATAAGTTTCCAGAATTGCTCCAGCATAAGGGTGAAGATTTGATTGTCACAGATGGTACAACCCTGCTCGGTGCCGACGACAAGGCTGGAATCGCAGAGATAGTTCAGGCAATGGTGTATCTGAAAGAACATAATGAAATTGAACATGGCGACATTCGCATTGCTTTCAATCCTGACGAGGAAATAGGTAAGGGAGCGCATCATTTCGATGTCAAGAAATTTGGATGTCAATGGGCTTACACTATTGATGGTGGCGACATTGGAGAGCTGGAATACGAAAACTTCAATGCTGCTTCTGCAAAAATCAGCATCAAGGGAGTAAGCGTTCATCCAGGCTATGCAAAAAACAAGATGATTAATGCTAATATGGTTGCCATTGAACTGGCATCCATGTTGCCACGCGAAGAAACACCTGAATTTACTGATGGCTATCAGGGCTTCTATCACCTCTGCGATATGAGTGGAAATGTGGGAAAAGCAAATCTTTCATACATTATCCGTGACCATGATAAGGAAAGGTTTGAAGCCCGCAAGAGTTATGTAGAGAAAATAGTCGGTTTCATCAATGAAAAATACGGACAAGGCACAGCAATTTTGACTCTTATCGACCAGTATTTTAACATGCTTGAAAAGATTGAAGAAAATATGCATGTTATCGACATTGTTCTCAAGGCAATGCAGGAGTCGGGGGTCTCTCCTAAGGTGCAACCTATTCGTGGTGGTACTGACGGTGCGCAACTTTCGTTCAAGGGACTGCCATGTCCGAACATTTTCGCTGGTGGAGTCAATTTTCATGGACCATACGAATTTGTTTCCATACAATCTATGGAAAAAGCAATGCAAGTGATTGTAAAGATTTGTGAATTGACGGCAAATTATAATCAATAGTGAATGGAAAATCTACCACTACTAATTCCCGACTTGGGATTGATACTTGTATCGGCAGGACTGATTACTCTAATCTTCGAAAAACTGAAACAGCCTATTGTCTTGGGCTATATCGTTGCCGGTTTTTTAGTGTCACCACACATGCCTTATACTCAATCTGTAGTTGATGAAGGCAACATAGAGGTATTGGGGAATATCGGTATTATTTTTCTGTTGTTTTCTTTGGGATTGGAGTTTTCGTTTAAGAAAATCACCAAGATGGGAGCAGCACCTGTTATTGCTGCTATCTTGATTGTATTTTTCATGGCGATTATAGGTAATTTGGTGGGACGAGCCTTTGGCTGGTCAGACATGGACTGCATATTCCTCGGAGGTATGCTGGCAATGAGTTCTACTACAATTATCTATAAGGCATTCGATGATATGGGTCTTATCCAGCAAAAGTTTACATCAATAGTGATGAGTGTACTCATTTTGGAAGATATTCTGGCCATCGTATTGATGGTGATGCTATCGGCAATAGCTCAGGGAAATGAACTGGATGGGGGAACAATGCTATTCAGCATCACCAGGATAGTGTTTTATGTGCTGGTGTGGTTTATCTTGGGTATTTTCCTGATCCCAATGTTCTTACGTAAAACACGCAAGTTGATGAACGATGAGACATTGCTTATTGTTGCTCTCGCGCTGTGTTTCAGTATGGCGCTGTTTGCAGCAAAGGTTGGATTCAGCAGCGCATTCGGGGCTTTTATCATGGGAAGTATTCTTGCCGAAACACTTGAAGTGGAAAAGATAGAAAAGGTGGTTGCTCCAGTCAAGAATCTGTTTGGAGCAGTGTTCTTTGTTTCTGTAGGTATGCTGGTGGATATCAGTATAATAGCAGAATATGCATTGCCTATTATATGCCTTGTGCTGACAATACTTATAGGTCATGTGGTTTTCAGCAGTATTTCTTATTTCATAAGTGGTCAGACTTTGAAAAACGCAATGAAATGCGGTTTTTCAATGACACAGATTGGTGAATTTGCCTTCATCATTGCTTCATTAGGATTGTCGTTGAATGTGATTAGTCCTTACCTTTACCCAGTAGTCGTTGCAGTCAGCGTCATCACTACATTTCTCACTCCATATATGATCAATGCTGCCGAACCAGCATACGCATTCCTCAACAGAGTTTTGCCTTTAAACTGGATAGACAATCTGAATCTGCTGACATTGGTCAATTTAAAAAATCATTCCAACACAACTGATGAAATAAAGACTTTTGTCAAGGGTTCTTTGTTGCAGACATTGTTGTATTTTGTCATTTGTGCAGCAATCATCCTGTTTATGATAACGCTGGGAGAATCCTCACTTCATCCATTTCTGCCAGAACATGTAGGAATACTTATTTCCGCACTACTCACCACCCTATTGGTAATGCCGTTTATATATGCAATAGTAAAAAAGGCTATATGCAAAAAAGAACGTAACATTCTTTGGAAGCAGAAGGGATTAAAACGTGCTGTAGTGCCATTGGTTTATATTGTCAGAATATGCTTAGCACTATTTGTGTTATGTGACATAATATATAATTTCTACCCTTCCATCGGAACATTATTGCGGTTGGCAATTGCGGCTACACTTCTCGTTGCAGCTTGTCTGATTAGCCCTATCGGCAAGGTGTATAAGGCTATAGAAAATATATTTTTCAACAACCTTCATGCTCGAGAACTGCAATTGCAAAATACAAAAGAGAAAGATGATTCGAATTCAAGTAAACCACGTAAGTTCAAAAACGAGCGACTTATAAGCAGCGATATACATATTGCCACTTTTATTGTGCCGGGAAATAGTGAGTGGAGCGGAAAATCTCTTCATAATCTGCATTTTGGGACAACATATGGTGTACATATAAGCAGCATAATACGTGGCTCTTATCACATAAACATCCCCCATGGCACCACATGCCTGTATCCTGGCGATGTTTTACATGTGATTGGTAGTGATGAACAACTTACTGGTTTTGCAAAAGACATTAAGACCAGACTGCTACCAGATGGAATCCAGCAACCTGGCATGGACTTGTTGCCAATCTTATTGTCAAACAAATGTCCTTTTGTGGGCAAGACTATCGCAGAGAGTGGCATACGCGACGAGTACAACTGCATGGCATTGGGACTGGATGAAGGTAAATACAACCTTTTGCCAATCCCTAAAGACCGTCCGTTTGAAGAGGGTGACATCCTCTGGCTTGTTGGTGAACCTGCATCCTTGAAACGAATCGCCAACGATAATAGATCGTAGTTTTATTAATTATTAAAAAACATTAAAAACAACGTATATTTCTCGTCAGCACGAAAGAAAAAGTTAAATTTGCGGATTGAAACGAACTTATACATAATATGAAAAAGAAAATATATCTTTCCATCTTGATGCTACTCATTATGGCTTGTAGTGCAAAAGCACAAAGATTTATGGACAAACTCGACCGCGGTGTGGTTGCTGTAAAGGTTGCTAATGGTGTGTTTGTGAGCTGGAGAGTCTTCGGGGAGGAATACTATGATGTGAAATATAATATCTATCGCAATGGCTCTAAACTGAATGCGCAGCCTTTGGATGCAAGCAATTTTTCTGACACTGGCGGCACTACATCGAGCACGTATCAGGTAGTAGCTGTGGTTCGTGGTGTAGAAAAAGAAAAGTCTGATGCTGTAAAGGTTTGGGGACAAGATTATCTGCAAGTCAATCCAAAACATGATAAGTCGCTGAAAGCTACATACGTACCAAACGATGCATGTTGTGCAGATGTTGATGGTGACGGACAGATGGAAATACTGATGAAGTACGACAACTCTAACGAGATGGCTGCTGGTTATCCTAAGGAGGGCTACAATGGTGAATATACCTTGATGGAATGTTTGGAACTCGACGGAACTGTCTTGTGGTGGGTGAACTGCGGTCCTAATATGGGCGATTTCCAAAACAACGAGCAAAACATAGTTGGCAGCGACTGGGATTTGGACGGCAAGGCTGAGGTTGTTATGCGTTTGTGTGAAGGTGCTACTATCCATAAGGCTGACGGTACGGTATATACTGTTGGTGGTGCTAATTGGGTGAATCATCGTATTCCTTATGGTGGAGGTGATACTCAATGGTTTACTTATTACGGCAAAGAGTTCTTGGCATACGTGAATGGTGCTACTGGTGAACCTTACCAATGTATTGACTTCCCTTTAAAAAGACTGGAATCTGGCGAAAGTTCGATTGAGGCTGCCTGGGGTGACGGCTACGGACACCGTGTCAGTAAATTCTTTTTCGGTGCTCCGTATTTAGATGGTAGAAAACCAAGTATCTTCCTTGCAAGAGGTATATATACACGTCACAAAATGGTGGCTTTGGACGTGGATCCGCTGACTCACTCTCTGAAGACAAGATGGAAATGGACTTGCAATACTGGCGGTCCATGGTATGGGCAGGGTTATCACAACTATTCCATTGCCGATGTGGATTGGGATGGCAGAGATGAAATCGTATTTGGTGGCATGACGATTGACGACAATGGGAAGGGACTTTCTACAACTGGATTAGGACATGGCGATGCTCACCATGTGGGAGACTTAGACCCTTACCGACATGGTCAGGAGTTTTTCGGATGCAACGAATCTGCTCCTGCCAACAATTATAAAGACCTCACTACTGGCAAATTGCTTTATAGATTTTTGTCGAGTACTGACGACGGTCGTGCAATGGCTGGAAACTTCTGCAACAGTTTCCCTGGAGCAATGGCTTTTTCTGCTCATGATACTCCAATAAGTTGTGTGAGCTGCGATCATGTGAGCGGATTGACTTCCAACGGAGTAACAATGAATTTCCGTATCTATTGGGATGGCGATTTGCTTGAAGAGAGTTTCAACGGTACTGGCACACGCAACTCAAGTGGGTATATCTCAAAATATAAGAGTGGCAATATAAAAACTCTGGACGGTTCGTTGACCAACAATGACACCAAGGCAACACCATGTATGCAAGGCGATATCTTAGGCGACTGGCGCGAAGAGGTGATGATGCGTACTGCTGATAATAAAATTCGCATTTATACAACCACAATACCTACAAAGTGGCGCAACTATACCCTTTGGCACGACCATCAGTATCGCAATGCTATGGTTTGGCAGATGTGTGGTTACAATCAGCCTCCGCATACAAGTTATTTCCTTGGTGAACTTGAAGGAATAACTTCTGCCCCACCTGCTGTCACGATGACCGACAAGACGGAAATTGCCAATGGTGGCAGTATATCTGGTAAGGATGGCAATCTGATTGTTTGTGAGACGAATGATATGAACGTGAAGATTGACAATGGGGCTGCTCCATACATTCTGACTGTGAACACTCCTACATGGGTTCAAGGTTCTGCTCCAAGTGAGGCAACAGCGAGTTCATACCCTATAACATACAAGACTTACACTCATACGTTGACTGTTGGTGCGTTGACTGGTGATATGCGACTGGTGAAGCAGGGCGATGGTATTCTTGTATTGCCTGACGTGGAGCATACCTATGCAGGCAACACTGAAATTTGGGCAGGAACGGTATGTTTTAATGGTTCATTGCCTAACAGTCGGGTTTGGCTCAACCGCTTTGCCGAATTGAACTCTAATGGTGGCAAGTTTGGGAAAAGCATAGAAATGGACTATGCTTCTGTGCTCCGTCCTGGAGGTGAGAACGGTAAGGGTTCGGTAGAAGCCGATTCCATGCTGTTGAATTTCGGGGCAAAGGTTGTTATCGATATCTATGGAGAAGACATTTCTGCCGATATGCTGAAATGTAATGTCTTGAGAATAGAAAAGAAAAACTGGACAGCTGGTCCAGCATATTCCACACCAGTATTTCAGATTATCCCACATCTTGCAACAGGGGAAAAGGTTATTACCGATGGAAAATATCTGATTGGAGAAGTAGGCAAGATTGACGGAGCATTAAGTGATATTGTTGTCGAGGGATTGAGTAATCAGAAGTCAATTCTTACCCTCGAAGATGGCAAACTATATATAGAAGTCAAAAACTATGTTGCAGGTCATATAACATGGGCTGGCAAGCACGGCACAGCATGGAATATTGACAAGACAGCAAACTTTGTTGATGATGAAGGCAATGAATGCACATTCAGGCCAGGATGTTCAGTAACATTCGACGATACGGCAGTATTGCCAACAATAAATATTGAAGAGCCAGTTGCTCCATCGGCAATAGAATTCAACAATTCCACAAAGCAACTTACGCTGACTGGCGATAGTATAATAGGTGGTGCTGAAATCGTGAAAAACGGTACTGCTGCCGTGATAATTAAAAACAAGAACCGAGTAGGTAAAACCACAATAAATGCAGGTAAAATATCAGTTGCCTACTTTGCCAACTCTTCAGGTGTTGATTATGGTTCATTAGGCGATGTGAAGAAGATTATCACTGTCTATGATGGAGCAATAATCAGTCCATCTCAGAATAGTATCTGCGGACAATTGCTGAAAGTGGGTAAAGGCACTGCAAAACTTGACATTCCTTCTGGTATAACTCTCACTATGGAACAGGGATTTAAGCAGGCTGGCGGCTACATATTCAATAAGACTGGTGCAGGAACGCTTACATTGGCAACGGGGCAGACTATTACAAAACTTATAATCACAGCAGGTACGGTAAATGCCGTTGATGGCAGTCTGCCAGCAACTGTGGAATTTCAGGGTGGTACGTTATATGATGCCAACACACAGAATTCATATAGCACGGTAAATACTAATTTCATTGTGCCAGAAGGCAAATCGGGTACGTTATATGCCGACCCACGTTGTGAATATAAGGGAACTTTGAGCGGGGCAGGTACATTTACTGTCTATGCCGCAGGAGTAAGAAACTATTTTGAGGGCAACTGGAGTGCATTTACAGGAACATTAGTGCCTGGCTTGTCGAAGCGTGGTAGTTACGACCCTGTGTTTGACTTCAAAAACACGTATGGCATTCCTAAAGGTACAATGAGACTCAACTCTGGAGTTACTGTGCAGAACGATGGATTGAGTTTCCCTATCGGAAAAATCACTGGCAGCGGAACACTTGCTGGTACAGGTACATGGACAATCGGTCAGGCTGTTGGCGAAGGTGATAATTTCACCATGTCAGTATATTCCGATTCTAAAATAATTAAAAAAGGTGCTGGAGAAATGAGAGTGCTCACACCAGGACGACTTACTGGAGAGCTCTTAATCCAGGAAGGTGCAGTGAGAGTGTCGAATGCCGATGGCTATCTGAACGGCACAAAGACTACTACAGTATCTGGTGCAACAAGCCGACTCTATGGTCCAGCAAAACTCTATGCAGTATCGGTGTCAGGTGGTGGCACATTTGGAATAACATCAATCAGTGGTTCTGGTGCAGAGACACAAGTCACAGGAACAGTAACAGTTGATGCCACATCCAATCTTGACTTTGTGCTCGATGATGTAACACCGTCAAAACTCACGGCTAAAGCCTTGAATCTGAAAGGAAAGGTTAATGTGTCAATTGATGACTACACTCCTAAAGATAGTGATGAAATACAGTTGTGGGACTGCCCAACTTTTGTAAAGTCAGCAACAGCACAAGTCATCCTACCACAGTTGGATGGTTACAGATTCGACACCACAAACCTCTTTGCAGCCAAAGGAATGTTGACGGTATTGAAATTGTCATTCATATTAGGCGATGCTAACAATGATGGCTCAGTGAATGTGAACGATATTACTACGGTTGCAGAATACATTCTTGGCAAAGAACCTCAATCATGGAATGCAGAAGCAGCGGATGTGAATCAAGACGGTGTAATCAATGTAAATGACATTACAATGATAGCCGAAAAGATTCTTGCAGCCGCAAAAGCCGAAGCCCCTATTTTGTAATCCGGAACCCCTGGAACCTCCGGAGAATCCGGAAAACCCGGAAAAAGATTTATTAACTTAAATATATTTTTATTAATTAACAAAATTAAAGCGACATGAAAAAACGTTTACTTTTGATGATGGTAATCACATCAGTCGTTTCAAGTGCATACGCACTGAATATCGGTGATTATGTGTTTACACGCAATGCCCGTTATAAGATAATGGGTCAGAATCTCGTTTTGAACAGCCAGTTTGCTGATGCTTATGACAATTGGGAAACGGCTGACTCTGCAACTGTTGCAGATGCTTTCTCTATCGAACCAGGTGTAGGTCCTGAAGGACAGAATGTTGCCAGCGGAACAGCTGCTGCAGCAGGACAGTACAACATGGGTATTTATCAGAAAGTAACTGGTGTTCCAGGTACTCTCTATGTAGCAACTTTCAAGGCAAAGACTGTTTCAAGTGCTTCTTCATCTTCTGTATGGGGTAAGGTTCCTTACATCAACTTCTACACAAATGCAAGTGGTGAGGTTAACGACACTTCTACTGTTAAGGACGAAGCAGGAACATGGCTTGGCGGTTATCTCACAGGTGCTGAATCTGCAAGCATCAGTGCAGAATGGCAGATTTTTGCATACGCACTGACTCTGCCAGAAGACCAGTCAACAATGTTCATTGAATTTTCAGGTCTGCCAGAAGGAACACAAATTACAGATATTGAAATCAGTGAAGCAGTAGAGGTTTACGACATTCGTAAAGCCAAGAAGGTGCTTGATTATGCAAAATTCCTCCTCGGAATCCCTGAATTTGTGGAAAGCAGAGAAGACTTGCAGGAGATATATAACGAGGCACTGGCACAGTATGAAGACAATGAAGGTGGCAACGAAGACATGACAGACATTCTCGACATCCTTCAGGAAATGATTGACGAGTTCATCAATGCCAATACTGAAGACTATTACACATTGTATTATCCTCTTGACGAAAACGGTAGGAACAACAGTTCACCAGACTGGACAAAATGGACTAACAGTTACAACCGTGGTGGACTGAGCAGATATAATGGATGGACATTCACAGGTGGAAACTGGGGTAGCCGTGTTGATGCCGATGGTGACGGTAATCCAGATACAAATGTAGGTCGTCCTATCTGGGATGGTAGTTTAGGTTATGGCAACGACTTCCCTGCACGTTCGGAAATGTACCGTTCAGATAAACTGCCTGTCGGTAAATATCTCTTGCAGGTACAGTCATACGGTGGTCGTATGTCGGGTTATGGTTCAACAGGTTTAAGCTATGTCATCAACCTTGCCGACTCTTGTATGCGTCTCCGCCTGTATGTTGATAAAGATACAACAGAATCCTATACTCTGCCTACTGGTGATTATGGAACATACACCACATTCATGACTGTTGATAACGCTACCACTCCTCATACTTATGGTTTTGAAGTTCAAGACGTTGGTGAATTGAGCCATGGTGGTCAAGTGTTCTTCCACAATCCTAAACTGCTCCGTATCAAAGGAACATACGGTGATGACTTCACTCTTGAAGAATACAAATGGATTGATAATGTGAAAAATAATCTCAATGATTTGAAATCACAACTGACAACTGCTGAAACGTATTTGGCATCACCAGAATATCCTTGGAGAAAAGATTCTCTGCAGATGGGTTATGATGTTTATAAGCCGATGTATGATGCATGGGCAGCTTTGACCGACAAGGAAATTGCTGAACAGGGCGCAGGACTTTCAGATACAATCTATAACACTGCTACACGCATTATGAGAGAATACTACAACAAGCCATTTGCAGAAGACAATGCCCCTGTATTGGCACTGAAGATTGAACTCGACGATGCAAATGCAACTATTTCCGCTCCTGCTAATGCAAATGGCGACAAGGTGTCTTATCAGGCTGCTATTGACTTGGCACAGGCTGCATACGACAAGTGCTTCACGGTTCCTAACAAGACATACGAAGACTCTTTGGCATGCCGCGACCAGATTCAGGCTCTTATTCAGGCTAAGATGGATTTCAAGAACTCAATCGCAGGCAAGGCAAATCCATCTGAAATCCATATTGTAAACGGAAACTTTGCTTCAACTACAGGCTCTAAGGCTTCATTCCAGGCAGAAGGATGGAACGTGGTTTCTGAAGATTCAAACGGTGGATGGACAGCAGGTTATTGGTATGGTCACAGTTCAAGCGACCCTGATGCTGACAAATATCGTTGCATATCATTCAACCGTGGTAATACTGCATACCCAAAGAATAAGGTACAGCAGACAGTTACCCTTAAACAAGCAGGATATTACACACTCACATTCCAGGGTTATGCCTACAACTGTGTAGAATCTACCGACCAGAAAGCTGGAGTTAAATATATGGAATGGGATCCTGACTGGGAAGAATGGGTACAGACCGACTCTATTGAATATTATATAGGTGCAGAAGCATTCTTTGGTCCTGATGGTGCACCAGATTCAATCCATGTTCACAAAGATCCAAAGGCTCCTAACCTTAATGGTGAAAGCCTCTATGGTGATGGTAAGAGTGATCAAAGTACTAAATACATCTATGCATGTCCTCCTGACTATTATCAGTTGACAATCTATAAGGAGTCAGCAGAACCTGAAACTTACGAAATAGGTTTCTCTACATTGAACAATATTGCATTCTGTGATGGTGGTTTTGGTGATGTACATATCTACTACACCAGAAATGAAGAGCCTAACTATCCTGTTATATCAGAAAAGACTGTCCTCTTAGGCGATGCCAACGATGACGGATTTGTAAACGTCAACGATATAACGATAATCGCTTCATACATTCTGAATGGCACTGCAGACCCATGGAATGCTGAAAATGCCGACGCAAATCAGGATGGTTCAATCAATGTCAACGACATCACAACCACTGCATCAATTATTCTCACCAACGCTAAGGCAGAAGTGTTAGAATAACTCTTTATCTTACACCCATAATAGGGTAATAATCTTTAGCCCAAGGTTAGTAAAACTCGCCTTGGGCTAAATTTAGTTCGCCCAGCACGAACGTATTCTAACGGGTGCAAGTCCCCAAGCCGCCCTAACAGTGGGAAGGCTACAGCCGAAAGCAAGGGTGTCTATCGCGAGGTGGAATCTGAAGGAAGCCGTAGGCAAACATCTGACCCGACGTAC
>JAZLKO010000006.1:0-20651 GCA_045597685.1 Prevotella sp. | reverse complement strand
TTTTCTATGATAATCTTACGTCCTGTACCTTCCTCCGTGGCATAAAGGTCAACACTAAAATCTCCGACATTCGACTCTTGCTCTTCTAAAACAATGTCAATGCCTACTGCCTCGCTCAGCAACTCAAGGTTCTCTTCCTTTGCCAACCAAGGTGTAAACTCTTTAGCTTCATGCTTCCAGATAGAGCGAAGGTCTGTTATTTTTTCAAGTCTACCGAGTTTCATATCATTATAATTTATTTTACCACCTCCCAATGCCCTGTCTTATTGCTCCCTACATACTTGATGAGATTCAAATCTCGGAGGACGTAGAGATCGCGTTTTATAGTCTTCTCGGAAACGTTAAACATTGCTGCAAGACCAGAAGTATTTATCGGGACATTTATCGGGACATTTGCAGTATCATTTATCGTGCCATCTTTTATGATATGATAAATCTTTTTCTGTCTTTCAGTAAGTTGAGGTAATTTTACCGTATCATTTACTGGGATATTTACAGTGTCATTCTTCCGGTTGTCCTCGACAGTTCCGACATTCTTGGCGATTTCATAATATCTATCAGACAACTTATAGCCATCTTGCGCTGGGATGAGTAAACCATCGTTAGTGAGTTTGCGGAGTGTGTGCAACACCCAGTGCTAACGCATTGATAGTCAATAATAGTCGTTTTCGAGGAGGAAAAAACATTTTGAAGGGTGCATTGTCTTCATATAATTTTATTTTCTTGGTTTGATGTTGAGTTTGACTGGCTTTATCATATTCTCTGGAGCAAGAATGGTGTCAAGTTCTTCTTTTGTAAGAATACCTTCTTCCAAAACAAGGTCATAAACCCCACGACCAGTTTCTTTTGCCTTCTTTGCAATCTTGGTAGAATGTTTGTAGCCGATGATAGGATTGAGTGCCGTCACGATACCTATTGAATTGCGTATGTAGTTGCGGCAATGTTCCTCGTTTGCTGTAATGCCATCGATACAGTTCACTCTCAATGTATCAAAACCATTCATCAGCAATTCTGCACTTTCAAAACAGCATTGTATCATCACTGGTTCCATAGCATTCAATTCCATTTGTGCTGCTTCGCCACTCATGGTAACACAAACATCGTTGCCCATAACCTTATAACAAATCTGCGTCATAACCTCAGGAATCACAGGGTTTACCTTTCCAGGCATAATACTTGAGCCAGGTTGCTTTTCTGGCAGATTTATTTCAAACAATCCGCAACGAGGACCAGAGGCTAACAAGCGTAGGTCGTTGGAAATTTTTGAAGCCTTGACAGCTAATCTCTTCAACGCACCAGAGTAGCCTACCAGACAAGATGTGTCGGAAGTGGCACCAACAAGGTCGGCTGCAAGTTTTATGTTCCAACCTGTAAATTTGCACAATGCAGCAATACATTTTTCAGCATATCCTGGTTCGGAACAAATACCTGTACCTATAGCTGTAGCTCCCATGTTGACAGTCAGGAAATCTTCGGCAGCATGGTTGAGGTGAGCTATTTCATCTTCCAAGATTGAAGCAAAACCGCCGAAAGTCTGACCGAGAGTCATTGGAACAGCATCCTCCAACTGAGTGCGTCCCATTTTCAGGATGTGTGCAAACTCCTTGCTCTTGTTGCGGAAACTCTTGATGAGTTCGGTCAGGTGGCTTATCACTTCGAGGTGAGTGAAGTAGAGCCCGAGATGAGCAGCACAAGGATAAGCATCATTTGTTGATTGTGAGCAGTTTACATCATCGTTTGGCCAGCAATGCTTGAAATCACCTAATTCATAGCCCATAAGCTGCAGGGCACGGTTGGCAATCACTTCGTTGGCATTCATATTTGTGCTTGTGCCAGCACCACCCTGAATCATGTCGATAGGAAAATATTCAGATAGTTTGCCATCCAAAATTTCCTGGCAAGCAGCCATAATTCCATTATAAACCTCGTCGGTAAGAAGTCCTAATTCATGATTAGCTTCAGCAGCTCCCATTTTAGTCAGAGCAAGACCTTTTAGATAATTAGGATACTCGTTAAGGTGGAAGTGGCTGATATTGAAATTTTCTAAACACCTCACGGTTTGTACGTCATAAAGTGCATCTGCTGGTACTTCTTTCTCACCAAGCAAATCACTTCCAATTCTAAATTTTTCTGCCATAGTTTTTATGTTTAGTAGTTTTGAAAATAATAAATAATGGTTATCGGTTGTAGGTTATCGGTTATGGGTTGTGGGCTTAAATTATAAATTCGCTAAATTGTACATAAATTGTACATTGTAAATTGTAAATAGTTATTGGTTGTGGGTTGTAGGTTATAGGTTGGTTTCTAAAAATGTTTCAAGTCGTGTCAGCAGGTGGTCGCGCGTTCTGCCACCATAAATGCTATGATTACGGTTGGTGTAAGTCTGCATTTCAAACTGAATACCTTCTTGAACAAGTTTTTCTACATATTCCGCTGTGTTTTGGAAATGCACATTGTCATCAGCTAATCCGTGCATGATGAGCAATTTGCCATGCAGGTTTTTATAGCGATGGATAGGAGAGATGTCGTAACCATCGGGATTTTCTTGTGGTGTACGCATAAACCGTTCGGTATATACAGTATCATAGTAGCGCCAGTCGGTGACTGGTGCTATTGGCACTCCACACTTGAACACTGGTCTGCCTTCTGCCATTGAAAGTAGTGTGTTGAATCCTCCAAAGCTCCAGCCCCAAATGGCTATACGGTCTTTGTCAATGTATGGTTGATTCCCAAGCCATATTGCAGTTTCGACCTGATCTTTGGATTCCTTGTCGCCCATGGTGAGATAGGTGCATTTAAGAAAATCAGCACCACGACTACCTGTCCCTCTGCCATCGACACATGCCACCACATAGCCTTTTGCAGCCATTTTACGTTCCCATTCAAGTCCATTATAGAAACCAACATTCCAAGAGTTTTTCACCTCCTGACTGCCTGGACCCGAATACTGGTACATGATGACAGGATGTTTCTTGCCATCATCTTTCGGACGCACCATCCAACCATTCAAAGTCACGCCTTCTGATGTTGTGAAGCTGAACAGTTCGGCAGGATATTCGATTGTTGGTTGTGGCACTTCAGCAACTATCTTCTTGCCATCCTTTCTTATTACTATTGGACTGTTGTTAATGGTAGAATATTCGTCAGTAAAACTCTTGAAATCGTTGCTGAAAGTCACCTTGTGCCATCCGCGTTCAGGAGTAAGACATTTCTTCTTGCCTTTCAAATCGATGCTGTATGCATTCAACTCCAATGGTGAGAGTTCATGACTGGAATAATAGAATGTTGTGCCAGCACTGTTGCAGCCATGGTATTCTGCCACATCATAATTGCCCTGTGTAAGTTGGCGTATAAGTTGGCCGTTTATGTTATACAGATAGAGATGATTGTAACCATCGCAATCGTTGAGCAAGACGAACTTGTCGTTTTTAAACGAGAAATATCCATACAGGTCTTCTCTGAAGTATTGTTTTGTAGTAAGTTGAAGAATGCGCTTTGTTTCACCTTTTGTAAGGTCGGCAATATAAACTTCAAAACGGTTTTGATGACGGTTGAGGGTGGATATAGCCAACTTGTCGCTATGTTCGGTGAAGGTGATGCGTGGTATGTAACCATCAGGGTCGAGTGGGAGAGTAATCTGTTGGCTGATGCCAGTTTCAAGGTTATGCACATACACGCTGACTTTTGAATTTACCTCTCCAGCTTTTGGGTATTTATATTCGTAAATGCCTGGGTATAGGGCATATTCTGACTTTTCAGGATTTGTGCCCTGATACCAAGGAAAAGAGAATGTGCGTACCTCTGTCTCATCGGTACGAACCCATGCTATAACCTTACTATCGGGACTAATGTCGAAGAATGTCTTCAACCCAAACTCTTCTTCATATACCCAGTCGGGCTTGCCGTTGATGATTTTGTTTGTCACACCATCGAAAGTGATTTGTTTTTCCTCACCAGTTGCAAGGGTTGTGACAAAAAGATTATTGCTGCGAATAAACACCACCTTCTCACAGTCGGGAGTCAGTCGCGCACATTCTTGAGCACCATTTCCCGACAATGGAACTTTCAATGTGTCACCATTTACAATTCTGCTGACAATATAATCTGCAGTAAAGGTTCTGCGGTAAATGCGTTGCTGATTGGTTGGTGTGAGAAACGCTTTTTGTTGCGGTTCGGCTACATGCTTTGCAGCAGACGTACTAATGACAAGGCAAGCCAAAAATGGTAAAAGAAATCTCATCATTCTGCGTAAATGTCTTCACCTTCTTCTTCTTCACCACCGCCTTCAGCAAATATTGTGCGGTAGTTATCTTCAGTCATATCATCGACATCTTCATTGCTCATATCGATATCACCTGCAAATATATCGCTATCGTTGTCATTATCGTCATCGTCAAATTCATCTTCCAGTATTTGCATCTTTGGTGTTTCAATAATAGGTTTGACTTTTGCGAAAATGGCTTCTGTCCATGCGCCACGAGGAATTTCAAGAACCTCAAACCCATCGGCTATCTTATTGGCATACATACCACCATCGAGTTTTAGGCGATCAGTAGGTAAGGTTGTAGTGCTTACATCAAAGCCACTTTCTATAATATCCTTGATGCTCTGTGAAATGCTTTCCCAACCTCCACCAAAATTATTGGCTATGACATCGAGCATCTTTGCTGCTGTGATGTGATGAATGTTTTCGTATGAAAAATCTGTAATTCTTTTAATAGATTTTTTCTTTATACCGAAATATATGGTGTTACCATCTACCTTTACATTGGCAAGTTTATATCCCTGCTTTTCGAGCACCATTGTCTGTGGCTTGTTGTCTGCGTTATAGGTTTCGTAGAGGAAGGCATATTTTATGATTGTCACATAGTGGGAAAAAGTTTCGAAAAAGTCGGCTTCACGTTCAGAATATTTGAGCATTGTTATTACGTCGTTTTCCTGCAAATCCCAAATGGAGCCTTTAGTTACGCTTTTGAAAGAAGTAGCATTGCTTTTTCCCTTTGCTCCCTTCTTTATTGTATTTTCGGATTCCAATTCTTCCTTGGTTCTTCTTTTGCGCCTTTTGGGTGTTTCTGTTTCAGCAGACTCTGATATTTCAACTTCATTGTTGACCTGAGGATCAGGTTGTTCGCAAGCAGAATGACTCATAGCCATTTCACTGTTTTGTTCCTTTTTTTTCATTGCTTTGTTATTTAGTACTATATTTTGTATTTTTCGTTCCAACATTTTACCATTTGTTCATAGAGTTTTTCTTCGTTTAGGCTATTGTGCTGTGCATGCCAAAATCTATGTTCCTTGAGAGAATCAGGCAAATATTGTTGTGGAGCAAAATGCCCTGGATAATCGTGAGAGTATTTATAACCGTCACTATACCCCAATTCCGACATGAGTTTTGTTGGTGCATTTCTAAGATGCAATGGTACGGACTGATTGCCACTTTTTTCTACTTCTGCAAGGGCTGCACCAATTCCTAAATACGATGAATTGCTTTTAGGAGAACATGCCAAATAAACGGCACACTCTGCAAGTGGGATTCTTCCCTCTGGCCAACCTATCTTCATTACAGCATCGAAAGCTGCATTTGCGAGCAGCAAAGCATTCGGATTCGCCAAGCCAATGTCTTCACTGGCACTGATAATCATACGACGAGCAATAAATTCAGGCTGCTCTCCGCCTTCAATCATCCTTGCCATCCAATAAAGTGCGCCATCGGGATCGCTGCCACGTATGCTTTTTATGAATGCAGAGATAATGTCATAATGCATCTCGCCATCCTTGTCGTATGCCAACGGATTAGTCTGTAGCACCTGTTTGACAGATTCGTCAGTAATCACAATTTTTTTGTTATCGTTATCGTTTTCGTTATCGTTGCAAATAAGTTCAAGTAGATTCAATAGTTTTCTTGCATCGCCTCCGGAATATCTCAGAAGAGCACCTGTTTCTTGCAACTCAACATTTTGTTTTGCGAGTATATCGTCTTGCGTAATAGCCCTTTGCAGCAATTCGAGTAAATCATTTTTCGTTAGTTCCTTGAGAATATACAGCTGGCAGCGGCTCAGCAGAGGACGGATGACTTCGAATGAAGGATTCTCTGTTGTTGCGCCAATCAGAGTTATCACACCTTTTTCAACTGCTCCAAGTAGCGAGTCTTGCTGCGACTTGCTGAAGCGATGGATTTCATCAATGAAAAGTATTGGAGAAGCAGAATTGAAAAAGCGGTTTTTCTCGGCTCTGTTTATCACGTCCCTGACATCCTTTACTCCGCTTGATACGGCACTCAAGGTATAGAACGGTACTTTCAAAGAACTTGCAACAATTTGTGCCAAGGTTGTTTTGCCTACTCCTGGAGGTCCCCACAATATAAAAGACGAAACTCGTCCTGAGTCAAGCATTTTTCTCAGCACGGCTCCTTCTCCGACCAAATGTTTTTGACCAATGTATTCGTCTAAGGATTTTGGCCTTAATCTTTCTGCTAAAGGTTCACTCACAATAATTTCAATTTAAAATTTTAACTCTGACTCTGACACAAAATCGAAAAAAACGCACAACCGCAAAATCGTAATTATTTTTTCAAAGGATTCCAGCCTTGGGCTTTTAGGTCGAATTCCTTGTCGTCACGAGTTACAAGAATCTTGCCGTATTTCTCTTCAGTAATGTAGCCTATCAGTTTTACATCCTTCATGGTTTCTATTTTGTCTTTATCGCCGATAGGAACGGTGAACAGCAATTCATAGTCTTCGCCACCATTCAGGGCGCAGGTGATGACATTCAGGTTCATTTCTTCTGCCATGACAGCAGTCTGATAGTCAATTGGTATATTATTCTCGTATATTCTGCATCCACAGTGTCCCTGCTCACAGATATGGAATAGTTCGCTGCTCAGTCCGTCGCTAATATCCATCATTGCTGTTGGTCTGATGCCTATGGCTTGCAATTGCTGTATTACGTCACCGCGTGCTTCGGGTTTCATCTGCCGTTCAAGCAGGTATTCCTTGCCTGCAAAGTCGGGATTGGCTTCTGCTTTTTTGGATTCGTCAAGTTGCTGATAAAAGACTTCTTTCTCTCTTTCTAAAAGTTGCAATCCCATATACGCAGCACCGAGGTCACCACTTACGCAAATCAAATCCGTAGGTTTTGCGCCATTGCGATAAATTATCTCGTCCTTGTGGGCTTCACCAACAGCAGTAATGCTGATGGCAAGTCCTGTATAGGAAGATGTAGTGTCGCCACCCACAATATCCACGCTCCATTTGTCGCAAGCCAGACGCAGACCTTCATAGAACTGTTCCATGTCTTCTACTGTGAATCGCTTGCTAAGGGCAATGCTGACAATAAGTTGTCTTGGTGTACCACCCATAGCAAAAATGTCGCTCAAGTTGACCATTGCTGCCTTGTAGCCTAAATGTTTGAGTGGCATATAAGTAAGGTCGAAATGCACACCTTCCATCAGCAAGTCTGTTGTTACAAGAACTTCTTTATCGGGATAGTGCAGCACAGCACAATCATCACCTATACCATATAGTGTGCTGGTATTTTTTGGTTTTATATCTTTTGTAAGATGTTTTATCAATCCAAATTCACCTAAATCTGCTATTTCCATTTGTAATTTTTTTATTAAAAATCCACAAAACTGATTGTTTTTGTCTGATTGGTTGTGGTTCCTGATTCAGCGTCAGAGTCAGTGTCAGAGTCAAAGTTTGAGTCAGAGTCAGTGTCAGAGTCAGAGTTTCTGTTGCTATGGTCTTTCTTTTTGTGCAGCACAAACTCCTCAATGCTATTCATGAACTTTTCTTCCTGCTCATTGATGATTCTAACCTCTATTGGTTGCACGTAGAGATTATCTTTCACTTCCTGGCTAAGTCTATTAGTAGCCATAAGTCGTGTTTCATCCTTCTCTGTAGTGATAATCATCTTAGGCTGAGCCATGTTTGCAAACGTATTGTTGATTTTTAGAATATCGTCTGCGAGAAATTCATGATGGTCGGCAAATGTAAGCGACGTGATATGAGAAGTTTTCTTTTTCAAATCCTCATACATCTGCGTTGGCGTAGCAATACCAGTAAGCAACAACACATTTGTGTCAGGCGTAATGGTTGATGGCTGATGGTTCGCCTGCCTTGAGCCAAGCTTGCCCTGAGTTTCTCGAAGGGAAGGGATGGTTGATGTCTCCATCTTGCGCAAGGCTTGGTATTTTATGGATGAGAAATAAACACGCTGATACGGATAGACACCAACCTCTTTTGTAAGCACTCTGAAATCAATAGGCTTCAAGTCGGCAGGACATTTTGTGACAATGATTATGTCTGCTCTGCTGCGTGATGACACTGGTTCGCGCAATCGTCCAGCTGGCAAAAGTTTATCTTTGTCGGGCATGTTGTTGTAGTCCATCAGCAGAATGTTTATGCCAGGTTTTACATACCGATGCTGATAACTATCATCGAGTATTACCACATCAGGTTTCGGGTTCAACTGCAACAAATGCCTTATGCCATCGGCACGCTTCTCGTCAACAGCCATAATGACTTCTGGAAACTTCTGCTTTATCTGGAATGCCTCATCGCCAATGTCGTCTGTGGGTGTGTTGTCGTTTGCTAAAACGTATCCTTTTGTCTTGCGCTTGTAGCCACGACTGAGCACAGCCACATTGCAATCGTCTTTCAGCAGGCGGATAAGGTATTCCACGCATGGTGTTTTTCCCGTACCGCCCACTGTAATATTTCCGACGCCTATTATGGGAATATCAAATTCCTGACTTTTCAATATTCCTAAGTCGAACAACTCGTTGCGCAGGAATACTGCAAGACCATACCCCCAACTAAGTGGCAAATATTTTGGATTAGGTTCCATTAATGTTGTTTGTTGATTACGAATGGTATGCGTGCCTGTATGGCATCCTGATTCTTTATGTTTTTGAGCATTACGAATGGTTCATAGAACTCACCCATTGTCTCATGCAGTTTAGCATCAAGAATGGTGTTGGTCTTGTTCTGCTCAAAAAGTTTTTCATACCATTGTTTTTCTGCAGGATATGCTTCGGTGTAGTATTCGTCTGTCTTTGCCAATTTTGCAGCTTTCTTAATAGCCTCATCAAGTCCGCCAAGTTCGTCAACAAGCTTGATTTTCTTTGCATCAACAGCTGTATAGACATGACCTTGAGCAATCTGGTCAACCTGATCGCGAGTCATGCCTCTGCCATCGCCTACACGCTTGAGGAAGAGTTCATATCCACGCTGTATGTATTTATCCAGTATTGCCATTTCCTCAGCATTGAACGGACGTGCCATCATGTTGCCAAAGGTACTGTATTTGTTTGTCTTGACTTCTTCAAACTTGATTCCTAATTTCTGTGTCACCAGTTCGCTGAAATCAGGGAACATTCCGAAGATACCAATTGAACCAGTGATTGATGTTGGCTCGGCAACAATCCAGTTTGAGTTGCAACTCATGTAATAGCCGCCACTTGCTGCCATACCACCCATAGAAACCACTACTGGCTTTTCTTTCTTCAGCAACTCAATTGCTCTCCAAATCTGTTTTGAAGCATAGGCACTACCACCACCAGAATTGATGCGGATAACTACTGCCTTCACATCATCATCTTTTGCCAGAGCAGCAAGGTCTTTTGTCACGTCTTCACCAATAATCTGGTGACCGCTATTGACAGAGAACGACGTTTCTGATGCCGTCTGCACAATGTCGCCGTAAGCATAATATACAGCAATTTCGTCACCGCTCTTGTCTTTTTCAAGATTGTTGATTGTCGATGGTAAGACCTGATTTATCTCATCGTCGGCATCAGCTTTTAGCAGTTTGTTTATTTCAGCCTTTACTTCGTCAACATAGACAAGCTTATCAACCATCTTGAGTTTAAGATAATCCTGTGGCTCGTTGAGCATGATAAAGCGGTCAGCATAGTTGTTGAGCGAGTCAACAGATATTTTTCTGCTTTCAGAAACGTCAGCAAGCACTTGATTCCAGATGCTATTGATGTAGGCTGTAATCTGTTCTCGGTTGGCACTGCTCATCTCATCAGCCATATACATTTCAGGTGCACTTTTATAAGTACCCACCTTTGCAAGTTGGAACTTTACTCCAAACTTTGCAAGGAAATGTTTCAGATACATAGGCTGTGAACCAATACCCGTCCACTCAACCATTCCGTTAGGATTGAGCAGAATCTTATTACTTACCGATGCAAGATAGTAAGTGGATTGAGTATAGTTGTCAGCGTAGGATACTATCCACTTTCCTGACTTCTTGAAATCCACCAAAGCCTTACGTATTGCCTGATCGCTTGCCCAAGAATCAGAACTGAACGAACCAGCCTGAATAAAGATACCTTTCACATCATCGTTTTCCTTTGCATTCTTGATGGCTGAAAGAATCTCGTCCAAACCAAAATTGGTCTGATTGCCAGTACTGCTCATCAATGTAGCAAACGGATCGTCGGCTGCTCTTTCTTCTAATGTTCCATTAAGATTAAGCACGAGCACTGAATTACTCTTAATAGATGGTGATGCCCCTTCTGATGCTAAACTGCCGATAATACCAGCACAGCATACGAGACTAACTACAACGGAAAGAATCACAATTCCTAAAATTGTAGCGATTACTGATTTCCAAAAATTTCCCATAATGATAAATATTTTAATGTTTGTTGATGAAATGCGGTTTTTTCAATTGTGGAGTTAAGGAGTTAAGAAGTTAAGGAGTTAAGACAATAGCATTGAACGTTTGTGTGGTTATCGTTATCGTTGGTTGGTGAGCTTGTCGAACCATTATTAATTATTAATTATTAATTATTAATTATGCTTTCGGCATACCACGATAAGGTATGTTATCAGGCAAAGATATGCAGCCAGCGACAGCCATTGTGCCCAAGGTGTAGCCAACCATGCTTCTGAAGTGAAGTTCACACCGCCAAATTGCATGGCAGCACTAACTACTCCCATCAGCGCACCACCGGCAATGAATCCGCTTGCAAGCAATGTCCCTTTTTCGCCAGCATCGGCTGACTTCTTGTTAACATACCAACTTACAGCACCACCAGCTATCAGAGGCAAGTTCAACTGCAATGGGATAAACATGCCCAAGGCAAATGCCAAAGGAGGAATCTTGCAGAAATTCAGCACTAATGCTATCACCGCACCTATCCCGTAGAGTAGCCACGGAGCACCCTGTCCGCTCATCAGCGGTTCTATGACTGCTGCCATGGCACGAGCCTGTGGAGCCGCCATCACGTCACTATTGTCGGGCGTGAAGCCGTATGCCTTGTTGAGAATCATTATCACACCACCAACGGTTGCGGCACTTACAAGAATACCTACAAACTTGTATGTCTCCTGATACTTCGGAGTGCTACCCAACCAGTAGCCTATCTTCAGGTCGGTAATGAATGATCCTGCACTACTCAGAGCTGTGCATACCACACCACCCATGATGAGAGCTGCCACCATGCCGTGAATACCATTCAGTCCCACAAGCACCATTATAATACTTGAAAGAATCAAGGTCATCAGCGTCATTCCGCTCACAGGGTTACTGCCCACTATAGCAATAGCATTTGCTGCTACAGTTGTAAATAGGAATGCTATGCAGGCAACGATAAGAATGCCGACTATGGTAAATAGCAGATTGCCCTCCATCGGGCCAAAGAAAAAGAATAGTGTGGTGACAAGTATTGCTAAAGCCGTACCACTAAAAATAATCTTCATCGACAAGTCGCGTTGAGTGCGACCTTCGTTATAGTTATGAGCTTGCCCTGAGCTTGTCGATGGGTTGTCGTTTTCGTCGTTTAATGTTTTACCAAAAATTTGCCCTACAAGCGAAAAGGCATTTTTGATAACACCCCAACTCTTCACCACACCAATGATTCCGGCAGTGGCAATACCACCAATACCGATGCTCTTTGCGTAGAGGAAAATCTGTTCTGGAGAGGCTGTCGAGGCTGCAACTCCACTAACCACTTCCAAGTCAGGAAAGACCAAAGCAATAAGCGGTACTATCACCCACCACACAACCACACTGCCGAAGCAGATTATGGTTGCATATTTCAATCCTATTATGTAGCCCATACCAAGTAGTGCAGCTGACGTGTTGCAACTGAAAATCAGTTTTGCCTTGTCGGCTATCGCTGCACCAAGTTCCGTCACTCGCGATGTGAAGTTTTCCGTCCAAGCTCCAAAAGATGCCACAGCAAAATCATACAATCCGCCAATAAGTCCTGCCACAAGCAGCGACTTTGCCTGACTGCCACCCTTCTCGCCCGACACAAGCACTTGCGTAGAAGCGGTTGCTTCGGGGAAAGGATATTTGCCATGCATATCCTTTACGAAATATTTTCTGAATGGTATGAGGAAGAGTATTCCTAACGCACCACCAAGCAATGAAGCCAGGAACACCTGTAGAAAATCCACGGTAATCTCTGGATGTGTGCTTTGGAGGATGTAGAGTGCAGGAAGCGTAAAGATTGCTCCTGCAACAATCATACCCGAACATGCTCCGATACTCTGGATAATCACATTCTCACCCAACGGGTCTTTACGGTGAGCAGCGCCACTCAGTCCTACAGCAATAATCGTAATAGGTATTGCTGCCTCAAACACCTGACCAACTTTCAGCCCGAGGTAAGCCGTCGCAGCTGAAAAGATTATTGCCATCAGTATGCCCCAGAATATGCTCCAAGGAGTAACCTCGCGGTATTTCTTACCTTCAGCCATAAGAGGTTCATACTGTTCACCTTCTTTTAGTTCCCTGAACGCATTCTCAGGCAAACTTGTTTTCTTCATTTCCATTATTAATTATTAATTATTAATTTTACATTGCAAGGAACATAGTTGTAAATGCTTTGACATACATTTGACGAAAATTGTTGCGCAATTGCTACAATTTTTGCCGTTTCCTGACTGCTTTTGCCAAAATTCATACCCTTTGCCAAGGCGTATGCCACTCCAGCATTAAAATTGTCGCCTGCACCAATAGTGCTCACCACCTTGCCGCTGATTTTCGGAACAGGCAATTTCAAATGCTCCCCATTCCAAACTTCTACCGGACGACTGCCGTCGGTGCATATAAATGTGGTGCAGTAAGGGCTGATGTGCTCTGTAAAAACTGCTTCGGCATTATTTGTCCCATATAGAAACTCAAAATCTTCCTTGCTGCCACGGACAATCGTTGCCAACTGATAGTTCTCGATTATATTTTCCATAATCTGTGGCAATTCTGCCCTGTGGTTCTTTCGGAAATTTATGTCGTAATAGAGAGTTGCCCCTGCATCGTGAGCCTGAAAAAGGAAGTCTTTCGTCATCTCGCGTATCACAGGGTTTACTGCAAAGAAACTGCCAAAAATCACGATGTCATCGTGTTCCACCTTGGGAAAGTGGTGAGGAATTTCGGCATGCTGATGGTCTTTGTAGAACTCATACTGCGCGTTGTTGTTCTCGTCGAGAAAAGCCAACGAAATATGCGACTTCCTGCCTTTATGCACAGTCACGTATTCTGGTGAGACGTTATTCTGCCGCATAAAATCCGTAATTATACGCCCGATAATGTCATCCCCTGTTTCGGAGATCATCAAGCATTCAACCTCCTCTTTGCCAAGCGTCCGCCCGAGCGAAATCATGGCATTGAAAGTGCTGCCGCCAGGCACAGCCTTGTCTGGTTGTCCATTGCGGAAGATAATGTCATAAACCGTTTCTCCTATGCCGATAATCTTCATATTTACTTTTTTCGGGCAAAAGTATGTAAAATTGCATAATAACCAAAAAAAAATAACATTTTTTAATCTACTTATAGTATATTAAAGGTTTTGTTCGCATTTATCCTTGTCCATGTTAACTCGCTTGCAATACCATTTTATGTTAATTATTGTAAAAATCTTTTGCGCAAAGGAATTTATTGATTACCTTTGCACCATAGTCCTTAACTAAACCTCAAGTCATGCATGTAAAGCCTTTATCTAACCCTTTTACTCACATCTTACTCACAATTTACTCACTCCTATAGAGTAGCGATAGAGTGTAGTCTGTGTGAGCAAATTGTGAGTATAAGGTATCGATAAGATATTGATATGCGATAGACAAGGGAATTATTTGTAGTAGAGGATTTGTGTTTAAGAAATTTAACATATAAAAACAACTGTTTAAAAAAATTAATAATTATGACGACTAATAAAAACAAGATGGCGGATGTGATTAATGGTAAAGTTGGAAACGTCCGCTACTATGCAAAAGGTAATAAAAGTTACACCCGTACATCCAGTAAGGATGGAGGCTTTACTCGTACTATTGGTCAGGCTGCACAACGTTATAGACGTGCAAACATTAAGATCACGTACGACTATTTGAAGGATTTACTGCCAGAGTATTTTGAGCGTCCCAACCCTTCAAGCTCAATTTTTAATGTATTTTCAGGGCTTGCATTGAAATGTGTTCCCATTTATCTCACTACAGATGAGAAGGATGCTGGCTATTGCATCGCAGCTCCTTACATTATTTCATTTGGAACATTATCCCCAATCTCTTACATGCTCAATTCTAATGGTATTCTTCAGTCGAGCATCAGTTTGGGCAACTTGGTCGTAGATGAATCAACAAGTGTGGGAGAGTTCGCAGAGGCAGTTGTAGCGAATAATGGTGAATTTAAGTATGGTGACTGTCTTTCATTCTTTGCCGTAAAGCAAGTCGAAATTATGGGGGATCCTACTATCAAGACGAAAATTTGGAAAGTCCAACTTCAGGAAGGTTCAAATGAACTTCTGTATGCAGCACTTTCCCAAAATGGTAGGAGGGTGGAAGGATTCTCAAGTCAGGGCGGTTTTCTCGCTATGGATGCTGAGCCAGAACTTGGCTGCTATGCATGGATACATACTCGCGTGAAGAAAGATTTGCAGGCTTCAACTCAAGCACTTTACAATGCCAATAAGGCACTTGTTGACAAATACAGAAGCGATGAGCAGCTTCTGCTTTCTGCCCTGTCCCATGGCCCAATCGATGAAT
Source organism: Prevotella sp. (assembly GCA_045597685.1). Taxonomy (GTDB): domain Bacteria; phylum Bacteroidota; class Bacteroidia; order Bacteroidales; family Bacteroidaceae; genus Prevotella. The sequence continues at coordinate 5,655 of JAZLKO010000006.1, read as the reverse complement.
AGCGCATAAAAAATGGTCGTTTGGGTAAAAAAATCGTAGTACCAATTGTTAGTTATTAACCCTTAAATAAACTTAATTATTGATTATTAATCGTTAATTTTTAATTTATTAATTATTGTTTTTCTTATCTTTGCGGCAAATTATACTATTATGGCAACGGATAAATACATACGCTTTGATTGGGCTGCAAAGAAAATTTTGCGCGACAAGTCTAACTTTAGTATTTTGGAAGGTCTGATAAAGGTGCTTCTTAACGAAGATGTGCATATTATTGAATTGTTAGAGAGCGAGAGCAATCAGCAAGACCCTGCCGACAAGTTCAACCGCGTTGACATTAAGGCAAAGAATGCCAAAGACGAAATCATCATCGTGGAAATACAGTTGACTCGTGAAATTTATTATCTGCAGCGCATACTTTATGGTGTGGCTAAGACAATAACGGAGCATATTGACCTTGGTGATAAATACGACCAGGTAAAGAAAGTATATTCCATAAGCATTCTTTATTTTGATTTGGGTAAAGGAGAAGATTATGTGTATCGGGGTCAGACAATATTCCGTGGATTGACCAAAAATGATACTTTGCAAATCACGACTAAAGAGCGCGACATAATAAAAATGAAAGCACCTGAGGAAGTATTTCCAGAATATTTCCTTATAAGAGTGAATGCTTTCGACAAGATTGCGGAAACTCACTTGGAAGAATGGCTTAAGTATCTTAAGGATGGTGTTATTGATGATAATACTACCGCACCTGGACTTCAGGAAGCAAAGCACAAGTTAGAATATATGTCAATGAGCAGAAAGGAAAAAATGGCATATAACGAACACCTGAATGCTGTGATGATTCAGAACGACGTGATTAGCGGTGCCCAAAGAGAAGGCCGCGCAGAAGGATATTCAATAGGGCATGCAGAAGGATATTCAACTGGTCATGCAGAAGGTCATGCAGAAGGTCGTGCAGAAGGTCGTGCAGAAGGTCGTGCAGAAATTGTGCGGCAGATGAAAGCCAATGGTATGACCACTGAAATGATTTCAAAAATCACAGGCTTGCCAGCAGACGATATAGACAATTTCAACTAATACCGCAAACCATATTAATAATTCACAATTCAAACTTTAAAACCTCAAAACCTTAAAATCCTAAAAAACAAACACATACGATGCATATTGCAATTGCAGGAAATATTGGTTGCGGCAAGACAACGCTGACAACATTGCTGGCTAAGCATTACGGCTGGATTCCAAAGTTTGAAAGCGTGACCTACAATCCTTATCTTGAGGACTATTACAAGGATATTCATCGCTGGAGTTTTCCTATGGAAGTGTATTTCCTGAAAGAACGTTTTCGCGATGTGTTAGAAATAGCCAAAACCGATAATGTGATTATTCAAGATCGTTCTATCTTTGAAGGTGTGTATATCTTTGCTGCCAACAACAAGGCAATGGGCAATTTGTCGGAAAAGGATTTTAAGACATACATGGACTTGTTTGACTTGATGGTGTCGGTTACAAAGATTCCCGATCTTATGATTTATCTGAAGTCATCTATTCAACATCTTGTGGAGCAGATTCATAAACGTGGACGCGACTATGAACAAGGAATGTCGCTCGACTATTTGAAAGGTCTGAATGAACGCTACGATGATTTTATTTTCAACAAATATCCTGGAAAGGTGATGGTGGTGGAAACCGACAATATGGATTTCCTGAACAATCCAAAGGATTTTGCTTCTATAACCGATAGGATAGATTCTCTGTTCTTTGGTCTTTTCCCTGAACGAATACCGTTTATGCCAGAGGCATCTATAGTAATTAATAATTAATAATTAATAATTAATAATTGTCGGTTGGTGAGCCTGTCGAACCACAGTGTCAAAGTTAAATTGTTAAATAACAAAAATCGTATATAAGTAAATTGTAAATCTATAAATCCGTAAATTATAAATTATGCATATAGCAGTAGCAGGAAACATTGGCTGCGGCAAGACAACACTAACAAAAATGCTTGCCAAGCGGTATAACTGGGAACCACGGTACGAGTCTGTGGATTTCAACCCTTATCTCGAGGATTTCTATGCCGACATGAATCGGTGGAGTTTCAACTTGCAAATTTATTTTCTGAACACTCGTTTCAGAGATGTTGTGGAAATTAGCAAGAGCAAGAATACTATTGTCCAGGATAGAACAATCTATGAGGATGCAAAGATTTTTGCACCAAACATTCATGCTATGGGCAGGATGAGCGACCGCGACTTTGCAAACTATAGTGACTTGTTCGACCTGATGATGTCGTTAGTGAAGAAGCCCGACCTGATGATTTATCTGCGTGCATCAGTACCTCACCTCGTGGCACAGATTCAAAAACGTGGACGTGAATATGAACAGACAATGTCGCTCGACTATCTGAAAGGACTGAACGATCGCTATGAGGAGTGGATTAAGAACTACGATGGCAGATTGCTTGTGATTGACGTTGACAGCCTTGATTTTCAGAACAACCCAAAGGATTTTGAAAGCATCACAGAGAAAATAGATTCTTTGCTCTTCGGTCTCTTCCCAATGGAATGAAATGCCAAAGGCATAATTGACAATGGATAATGGATAATTGGTAAGGTGCGTGGACGTATCATTACTACTTCACTGACCATTTGGGAAGCGTGCGTGTGGTAGGTGATGGCGGTGGTGATGTGGAACAGGTGAACCACTACTATCCGTATGGTGGACTGATAGGCAACCTTTCAACCAATCCAGACAAGCAGAAATACAAATACAACGGCAAAGAATACGACACGATGCATGGCTTGAATACATACGACTACGGTGCAAGACAATATGATGGTGCAAAAATTGTTTGGGACAGGATGGATCAGCATTGTGAGAAATACTACAACATCAATCCGTATGTGTATTGTGCAGGGAATCCGATTAGGTATGTGGATCCCGATGGAAACAAGGTTATTATACCAGATAAAGCCGCTCAAGCACCAATTCTCAAATATATGAATTCATTAGCTAGTGGAATTTTCAAAGTTGATAAAAATGGATATTTGTATCAGGCATCCAAGCAAACTGACGGGCAGCATTCTAAATTATATTCAGAAAGAATTGTTGATGAGATAAATAGTGACGATATTAATTATATTTATATAAATGAAACATATAATAATTTTGGAACAACACAAGATATAGATGCGGTTTATGGAGGTGGTGTAACGACAAGATGGGAGGATGGAGATTGCATGACAATTATATCTGGAAAGTCCCAGATGGTAGAAGGCGAAAATGGGAATAAGATAGAGCAAAGTCCAGCAGAAATATTAATGCATGAAATTGTAGGGCATAGCGCACCTCACATGGCACCTTCTGAACACGATACAGGAAATGCCATAAAAGATGAGAATAAAGTACGAGATGAGTTGAATCTAATTAAACGAAAAGAAAATGAAGGACATGTTGAATAAATACATCTTGTTACTGTGTTTGCTTAATTTGCCTGTAATTGTTTTAGCTAATAATTTTAAATCGGTATTAGGTGAGTGGAATTTAAGAGCAAGTGGAGCAGAATTTGAGTTTCATGGTGTTAGTATTTTACCCAAAATGCTGTGTGGAGCAGTTGGAAATGAAATGCTTCCTATAAGCATTTTGAAGGATGGCACGCTGTGCAAATATTATTTTAACAATACAAAAGAATTGTGTAAATGGCGGTACATCAATAATGACTCAACTTTGATAGAAATCATGGATGAAGAAAATATGGTAAAACAATATCATGCGTATTTCTTTCTACATAATAGAATCCTCCACCTTTATCTTATCAATATCAATGAGGCATCTAATTCAATAGAATTGGTAGGAAGTGATAGTTGCAAATGTTTCAATCCAGACTCCATATATGCATCAGAGATAATTTTCACACATACACAAAAAACTATTGAACAAGACTCCAGATTCAAGCAGAAATACAAATACAATGGCAAGGAATACGACACTATGCATGGCTTGAATACATACGACTATGGTGCAAGACAATATGATGGTACAAAAATTGTTTGGGACAGGATAGATCAGTTGTGCGAGAAGAAGCCTTGGAACAATCCTTACATTTTCTGTGGTGGAAACCCGGTGAGTCGAATTGATCCGGATGGAAGGGATTGGGTAGAAGGAGCTGATGGAAATATTGTTTGGAGGAATTCTGTTGTGTCGTCAAATTATCAAAAAGTACTTAACTCGGGAGAAATGTATCGCGGTGTTGATTATATAAGATATAAGAATTGGAATAATTCTCGTGCTGTAGGATTGGTACAAGAACACTATTTGCCAAATAAGACATTATCGTATGAAGTTCACAAAGGAACATATCAATTCGACTTTACAGGAGAGGTGATTAGTTCTCAAGAACTAACAGGAAAACAACTGAGTAGCAATCATGCGGCAAAAGGTATTCGAGGTACAGCCTACTTAAATGCAGTTTTCTCAGATGGAAGCACCTATACTACTGAAACATATCCATTTACTAGTGGTCCTTACGGAAATGGACCTACTCCCAACCATAACTATACTGGAAGCGATTTTGCTTATACTTCTCAGGCAGGAATGGCCATAGGGGGAGATAGAGGTTGGAAAGTCTATCTGGAAGACTTTAATGGTAGGACGGGATTAAGGATGCATCCCGATACGAATTCTCCTGGAACAGCTGGTTGCATCGGGATACAAGGTTCTGCTGAAGCATTAGCTAAACTTGGAAGTTTTCTACATGACTACATAAAAACTCAGAATAAGAATATTCAAATAAACTTTATCATAACAGGTAACCCAAATTATGGCAATAATGGCAAAGCAAATCCTAATATTGGTCAGTAGTCTCTTAGTAATGTCTTGTGGAGGCAAAAAATGTGTTTCTATTGAAAATGTTTATTTTATAGGAGATACTTCTGTAAACCAATTCATCTTGCGTGATACAACCTCAATTGTATATTTGAAAAAACTTCCCGACTTAATTGATGATCCTAATATCGGAGAATTCATAGGTTTTTCAAATGCCTCGTCATCAGAATTCTTACTTTTAGTTAGAGAAAATGGTGGAGCGCGCAACCAATATAATTATTTTTATCTGACAGATAGTGTTTTTTCGGAGTACAAGCCCAAAATAGTTGTTCTTGAAGATTCCGTTTTTTACACTACCTTAGGAGCTTGTATTGGGAGTTCTGAAATAGAATTTTGTAAAAAATACAAAAGAAAGAACTTCTCTGTTTCTCAAAGCGCAAGTCAAACAACATACGAATTCCAAGATACATTAAACCTGTATCGCAGTATTTACAGATTCATTGATGGAAAACTTAAAGAATTAGAATTTGGATATGTATGGTAAATCATTCTTGTGCGAAATATAAGTAATTAGATATATATTTTGATATTTCAGTAAAAAGTCGTACCTTTGTATTATGTAGTTAGAAATCATACAGAATTATGCAGAAAACTACTATATACCGCAAGCCGATGGGTGAGACCATGTTCGAGGAGGAGTTTACGAATGCAGCTCTCTCCCAGATGGGTAATCCCCTTGAGCGGCTCGTCTCCCTGGTCGACTTTGAGATGTTCCGTCCCGCACTTGAAGAGGTGCTGGTCAAGAAGGACTGCAAGACTCCGGCAGGA
>JAZLKO010000005.1:0-5383 GCA_045597685.1 Prevotella sp. | reverse complement strand
CATTGCGTGTTTTTCTGAAAGCAGGTGCTGAATTAACCACAATTAACTGAAATTTATGCGAAAATCTACGTTTTTCACCATTATATGGCTAATTTCGTAACATCATTTAACATATAAGGGCAAAGCCAACTGCAATGCGGGTTCAGGACTTTCTGCTTGAAATGGGTAAGGGGTTTCTCTTTGAAGCCCGGCAAAAGCGTTTCACCTTTGAGGAACGTCACTTCTATGTTGACCTCGTGCTCTACAATCGTTTGTTGCAATGTTATGTGCTGGTGGATTTGAAGATGGATGACCTCTCTCATCAGGACCTTGGGCAGATGCAGATGTATGTCAATTATTATGACCGCTATGTGAAAGAGGACTTTGAGAAACCAACCATTGGCATCCTGCTATGTGAACGCAAGAACGATGCTTTGGTTGAACTCACACTTCCCAAAGATGCCAATGTCTATGCTCAGCAATATGCCCTATGTCTTCCCGACAAACAACTGCTCCAACAGAAACTGCGTGAATGGATAGCAGAATTCAAACAATAATGCGTAATCAGTTATGGACTATCGTTCAATCATTGAATCAAGATACAATCGTGCAAATTGGCAGGGACTTTTGTACGACATCTTCCGTCAGAGAGTACAGTTCTGGCAGCAACCTCGGTTAGTGCCCGAACTATAGAACGTGAACTTCATTTTCTCAGAAAAGAGGGTTATATAACAAAAGAAGGCAAGTCCAACAAAGGTGTATGGAAGGTGTTAAAATAAAAATACAACACCTCAAACGTGATTACATGTAACAATAGAAATGACCACAACAATATCCTGCCAAAGACTCTTGGCATACATAGAGAAAGAACAGGCAGCCTTCCAGTTCGTGGATGGGCTGATTAACAGATTGCAATGGGACAGACAGAATTAACGATACAATATGCACCGGCTGTACAAACAATTAAGACAGCCATACTACAGGGGCAATATGAAGCAGCCAAGAGCTTGAACCGCATCCAGTTGGCGGTATATTTCGCTATTGGCAAGTACATTTCAACAGACAAATTCAAGATATGAACAATATTCAATTAGCGATAATCGACCCTGAGTACAAGCAATGGATTAGCAATATCGAAAAGCGATTCCGTCAGCAGCAGATAAAGGCAGCAGTGCAGGTCAACTCCAGTAAGATAGAGTTCTACTGGAGCCTTGGTCGTGACATCTGCGAGATGCACGTTGAGGAGCGTTGGGGCGAATCGGTCATCAAGCAGTTGAGCGAAGATCTGCGTCTTGCGATTGATGAAGCAAAGGGATTTACACCTGGCAATCTGTATTATTGCAAGAGATTCTATTCACTTTATAGTCAGCTTTTTGAAAAAGTTCCCCAAGTTGGGGAAATAATTCATCACCGGTTGAGTACTGAGCCTCAAAATGGAGATTCTCAAATTGTTCCCCAAACTGGGGAAATATTTAAGTCCCTGCATACTATAGCAGAAAAAGGCTTGCTTCCACTCAATATTTTTGCCATCCCCTGGGGACATCACAAAGCCATCCTCGACAGATACGAGAACGAACCGATGAAGGCATTGTTCTATGCAGCCAATACGTTGGAGAATAGTTGGTCAAGGGCCGTGCTGGAGAACATGATGGGCGACAAGGGTAAAGGCAATGGCCTCTATGAACGCCAAGGCAAGGCTGTGAACAACTTCCCTGCTACTATGCCTTATCCAACGGGCGATCTTGCTGCCGAAATGATAAGCGACCCATTGAATCTGTCGTTCGTAAAACTGAAGGCAAAGTACGATGAGCATACGTTGAAACAAGCACTTATACGCCACGTCAACGACCTGCTGATGTCACTCGGAACGGGATTCGCCTATATCCGAAACGAATACCTACTATCTGTTGCTGGCAAGGAGCAGTTCTCTGACCTCTTGTTCTACAACACCAAATTACATGCCTACGTAGTTGTTGAGGTCAAGGTGACGGAGTTTGAATCGTCCTACCTTGGTCAGTTGTCTGGCTACATGTCACTCGTCAACCACATACTGAAAGACGAGATTGACCGACCTACCATCGGCCTTCTCATCTGCCGCAGCAAGAACAATATCTTTGCACAGTATTGACTTGAAGGTTACAATCAACCCATAGCCATCACTGCATACGAAGGCATCCAGATTCTCCCAGAGAACTTCAATGACACGCTACCAAGTATTGATGAGTTGGAGGCAGAGATAAAGAAATAACATAAGAGTATTAGGATATTATGGATATCTCTACTGGCATATACGAACAAATCATCAATCACCTATTCAAGTTGAAGCTTGAAAAGGTGGATGCTGAACGCTTCTACATTGGCAAGAAGCCGATTGCGAAAGAGGAGGCGATACGTATATTGAGCAAGTATCTGCAGCATTTGATTGAGGTGGCATTCATCGGAACGCCAAAGGATCAGGATGCTGATAAATATACGGAGTTTGTGAATTCGGTTATCAAGACGTTGGGCAGAGAGTTTAATGTGGAAGATACAGAACTCGACCTGATTGATGCGCAGAAGAGTATTCTGACAGCTGTTGTTGGCCGCACGAATTGTGAATATCCAGATATTGAGGAACATCTTCGTGCCATTACACCTATCACCTCATTGAGTCGAAGCGCATTGTTCTTCGGCGGTAGAGGTCCTGCCGACATGGAGAGTGAACTAAACAGGGAGATACTCTGTGCGGACGAAATATGTTGGGTGGTTTCGTTCATCAAGACAAGTGGATTGAACCTCTTGTGGAATAGTTTGAAGAAATTTACACAAGCAGGTAAGCATTTGCGAATCATCACAACGACCTATACAGGTGCCACCGATTATGATGCTATTGCACGATTAGCAACATTGCCTAATACGGAGATCAAGATTTCCTATGATGGAACTCAAGATCGCTTACATGCCAAATCATACATCTTCTTGCGCAACTCAGGTTTTCATACTGCATACATCGGTTCGAGCAACCTTTCTCACTATGCCCTGAAGGACGGCAAGGAGTGGAATTTCAAGGCTACTCAGTTTGAGTTACCACAGGTGATAGAGGAGGTGCGCAATTCATTCGAGGCGTATTGGTGTGACGAGACGTTTGAGGAGTTTATTCCTGGCGTTAGTGACGAACGACTGCAGAAAGCGTTGGGTTCAGATTGGGAAACGCCATTGCTTGACTTCTCTGCACTCGACCTGATGCGTGCAAAGGATTATCAGCAAGAGATATTGGAGAAACTTGATGTAGAACGCAATGTCTTTGCCTGAAATTTCAGGCAAAGACACACTATATGTAGTGGTGGTTATGGCAGCAAAAATTGAGGCTGTTATTAGACTAATTTATTCATGCAAGGCTTTTGCCAATCCCTCTTCAAGTAGTTCCCTAACCTTTAGGGGAGCTTCTGTTGGATATGGCTTTATTACACGATGGGAAGGGACATGTTCATGTGAATCGTAGCCAGTATTATCAGTAAGAATAATATAGCAATCGTCAGTGTAGTCGAATGGGAAGTCTTTTTTCTTACTGACTTCTTTGGGCGTAAAAGGCAGCGCATAAACAATTCCCCAATAGGCACTATCCCTACAAAACACTTTTACTATGTCACCAATTTTAAGACGTATCATTTCTTCTGGACGACCAAGGAAAGGATTTTCTTTCAGGGCATAATTGCGCACTAAAGTTTCATCTACGGCTTTAAGAAACTTATTGTATGACCACTCTTTGACATAGTCTGATGGATTCATCTGGCAATAGCTGACTCTCTGGCGAATTAGTGCAAAATCAATAGAAACGCCCACATCAAAACACCATTCACTCCATTCGCCCAAAGCTTGTTCTGCACGTTCTCGTGTATTATAAAAACCTGTGGAAAAATCATAGTTTGCGCATACAACACAACCATTCTCTCGCATCTCAGTTATGATATCTTCGTCTGATGGTTCTGATTCTTCACTGGGCTTTTCCCAAATACACAATTCGTATATAGCCCCACTATACCGTCCATTGAATACTTTTGTTTTTCCATCGATAATGAAAGAGCCACAATCAAAATTGATGACAGACACTATTGTTGGTATCGCTTTCTTATTGTCATGGTGAGTACCAGGAATCAGTCGGGCATCACCATAAGCATCAAGGAATGGCTTGAAATATTTTGTACCAAACAATTCATCATTCTGCCCAAACAGCCCTATTACAGGATTCTTGTGCTCATGTTGCTTACCAGCATTCACAGCATCTTCGTAAGGTGCATACGTTGCAATCATTTCTGCCGAAGGAGCAACATCGTCAGGATGATCAGGTCGCGGCTTCAGCAATGGCAGCTCAACAGAAGGACGCATACATGGGTTTATTACCACCTTTGGTTTATCTATTTCCAACGCAAGAGTTACGAAACCACCGAGTGATGCACCAACGATAATGTCGATATCTTCATCTTTGACAATTTGCTCCAGATACTCCTTTGCTCTCGCACAGTCCTTTTGGGGGTATTCATAACACCGCACGTCATATTCCGATTTCAAATTTTCACGAAGCAACTCACACAATACAGAAGTTGTGTTACCGCCATAACCATATATAAAAAGAATCTTCTCCATATTTTTTATTTATGTAAGGGTATATCGTAATATAGTAACATCCAAAAATAAATACAGTAATTTGGACAAGTTTTTGCGAAAGTATCGAGTTGCAACATCATATTGAATTTTCTCTCAACAATATCACACATCCAATCCAAGTTCTCTTAGTTTAGAAAGCATCATCTCTACTGCTTTCTCTTCTGTATTTCCATAAGACTGAATAGCAATTGTTGGACGGTCCTCATAAGGGTTTTCCCATCCCGAATAGTTCAGTATATAGGGAAAGGCTCCTGATGTCTTCTGGAGGGTATAAACTACATTGCCCTTTCTAAGTCTGGAAGGCAATTTCTCATTTTCATAATCTACAGACCATTCTACCATAACATTAACATTAAATTGTTTAACAATAATAAAAAATCAGAATGTATCAATTCTGTTATATCACTGGTTTTCGAATAATATAGTAATTTTGTCAAAAAAATTCAAATTTTCAGGCAACTTTTTTTCGCGGCGGATTCAACTAGCAAGTGTATAATCTAATCCAAAAGTGCACCACTTTCTAATTGAAAAGTGCACCACTTCTGATGTGGCTGCAAAGTTATCAAAAAAATCTGTCGGTGCAAATAAATCGTAAAAAATCATTTGTTTTGCTGGTTAACCTTAAATCCGCAGCCTAAATATTTGGTCAATTCAAAATAAATACAGGTATAAGATATGGAACGAACGAGCGACTTTTTTGGGGCGTTATGGCATATCTTTGTAATATTTTTCACCCATCGCAAAAGTATGCGTACAAGTT
>JAZLKO010000004.1:0-2855 GCA_045597685.1 Prevotella sp. | reverse complement strand
GGCCTCCGGATTTCGTCTCTCGCCTCCAAGGAATTGTTTGCCGCAAGCATGGCATTTATATAGCTGACGCCCATTGACCATGCCGTTTTTCTTCGTTATTGGGCTGCCGCAGTGAATGCATTTTTTTTATTCATAACCTTTGAACGCGCCCAATCCATAGTTATTACTGGGCTTTCGGAAGATTTCAGCCTAATTTTTGTCCATTAGCCCGGATTTTTTATCTGTATGAAATCCTGACTTTCAGTTCTTTATAAGTCCCATACCCGTGCCAGAGGGCAAAGAGTTTTCCATCTCGGATAATAACGGCAGCAACGATGTCTCCGGTCGGCATATTTTATGAATTATATTGGGTATTTGAATCTTCTGCAACCATAAAGCAGATGTCATCTTCCTGTATCTCGTATATGCTGATGCCCATATCCTTAAAATAGAAACGGCTGAGCATATCGAGCAGTGATTCCAAGGTCTGCTTCCGTTTTTCCTTTTTCTTCTTCGCTCTTCACTTCCAGCTTCTTCATAAAGCCCTGTAGCAGTTAAGTTGCATTTCCATTGAATAGTTAATTAAAGGAGAGCTGATTTTTCATATCACCTCCAAACCTATTGATTTCAAATACTCAAACGTCCCATCATAAAATTTTGGTTGACGTGTATGGTCTTTAATATCACCTTTAGGCACACAAATTACCATTCCTTGCCGTGCACGTGTAAGCAAAACACGATAAGCATTGAGCTGATATGCTTGATTGATCTCTTGGCGGTTGTGAGACCAATTATTTGTCCTGAAATTGTAAAAATCCCAACCTTGTGGCGTGTATCGCAAATCTCCGTCCCATGTCACGCATGTCCAATCGAGTTCCAAACCTTGAATATCGAATTCTGTGGCAACATCTTCCAAAAACATGGAGGATCCCAAATCTTCTTTATCATCCAAGAACCAACGTACGACATCGCATTTCCGCTTTACATCGATGGCCAATGGGCGCAAACGTTCAGCTTTTGAAGAAACAACAATACCATAGCGTTCAGAACCACGGGATTTTTCTCGCAACCATTCTTTTGCTTTTTCTGTGTCACGAGTCAAAACGATGGGATAATTTGCTTTGATTTCATTATATACTTCTTTTGCAGTATCTGTATTCAGTTCCAATAAATGATGAACAAACAACGACAATTTCTCCGCACGGAAAGAACGCATAGAAACGCCTAAATGAAGATTTGTCGCATATATAACATTATTATTTTCAGAAAGTAATGATTTGACGTCACCTTCCGCATACTCTTTATCGGTCAAATGGTCGGAAATGTAAACTTTCCAATCTTTAAACAAAACATTACAGGCCTTTATCCATTCTACTATACCAGCTTCGCCACTGTGAATTTCCTGCCCACCACCTACCAAACAAACAATTACAGCCCAATCTTTTCTCAAATTCATTGACCAAATTAAAAATTCAGCTTCAGACATAGGGAAATTTGGGACTTTCTTTTTGTTACCGTAACTGCCACCTCGTTTCAGCCAGTCCGCCAACTTTTCATGGTTCCAAGAACGTTGAGCTTCATCGAAAATGGCGATATGCTCAATTTCTGCATGTCCAGCATTTTTATCAGCCATTGAAACACTTTCGTCGATTTCCAATTTACCATTTTCTATTGGCGTCTTAATCTTATTGAGCATCTGCTCGCGATAGTTGTATATTTCTTGGATAAAACGACCCACTTCACGGCGGGCATCTGTAATATTGCCACCATTACGTTTCTTTTTATCACGAGCCAAAGCTTCTGTCAATACTTTAAACTAAAGGACCGTTCCCTGAAAGATACACAGCCAAATCATTGTGTGCATTTTCCGTATCCGACTGTTCGATAGCTACATTTAGACCCACCAAAGTTTTTCCAGCTCCAGGTACTCCTGTTACAAAGCAAATGCTCTTTTCATTTTTTTCACGACTTTGGTTGATGACGTTTAAAATGTAATCCGTAGTTTTACGCAAACTCTCCCCAGACGCCTCTGAACGAGTGATATTTTCCACAGAATGAGAATTGTATAATGCCTTTGCCGCTTCTATAATTGTTGGAGTCGGTTCATAACGGCTGATACACCAGTTGGATATATTCAGTTGTCTATCAGCAGGAGTTAATTGTTCTCGAATAATGACGTTTTTAATCGCAGAATAAAGTCCTTTACTGTTTACTAATAATGGGTTATAAATTTGATCATTATAAACAGAAGTACGTAAAACATCAGACTCTACATTTGCTTCAGTGGCCACAAGAATTGGAACTATGGGGAAAAAGTGACTCTCTTTATGAAAGTTCTTCAAATCGAGGGCATAATCCATTACTTGTTCCATATCTTGTTGAAGATATGTACTTTGACCAACCTTAAATTCAATGCAAAAAATAATATTTTTCAGTAGAAGAATGACATCAACACGTTTATTTAAACGTGGAATAGTGTATTCGAAAATTACTTCTGCAGCTTCATTTTTCCATTCCTTCAAAATAGTTTTTAGCAGATCTATTTCTATTTCCCATGCGTTGACTTGATTAGGGTCATTACCTCCTGCAAGAGTTAATTGACCAAGAATATTTTGGCGATTGTCAGACAAAAAAGAATCTATTTGATTTTGATAGTAACAGTTCATCCTATCTCTATTTACAAAAGTCGGTTCATCCATTGTTTCTGTATTCTGTTATTTTCTTTGTGACTTAATTTAACGTGAGTTCGACCAAATTAACAGCTTGAAACTAAATCGGTTATGGAGCAGTGTGTTCGCCGCCGATGAAGATGTGCCACATTGTCAGTCAATAAAGGCGTTTTTTCAACATAGGCGTACAGTCGTCCCGAGACCCGT
>JAZLKO010000003.1:0-18270 GCA_045597685.1 Prevotella sp. | reverse complement strand
GAGGGTTTAACTCGGTTTACATTCTTCAATAAACGCAAAACGTATGAAAACTCAGGTAAAACTTCAATATCTATCCGCGTTCATGATGCTAATCTTCGGGATGGTGTTGTGTGCTTTGGGATTCGCTGCCGACCCATACGGGGAAGTGTCGAATAGTGTTATAGGAATTTTTGGTCAATGCTTGTTAATAGCTCCCTCATCCCTCACCCCTCACCTCTAACCTTTTTTTGTGCCAAATCGGTTAATTTTAGTTAAAAAGTAGCCAAAAGTAGCCAAAAGTCCCCTGCATTTTAACCATTTTTGAACTAAAACACCATCTATATCGAGCATCGGAGGTAGTTCGGATTTCACCATCATACTGATTGATCACCAAGCAGTTGTTTTACGGTGAATTCCAATTCGCTATACCACTCTTGCCCAAATCGGCGTATCAGTGGTTCTTTGAGAAATTTATATACAGGCAGATGCAGTTCGCGCCCTTTGGCTACAGCATATTTGCAAATATCCCATTTATCGTAATTGAGTCCTACTGTACCTCCAAACATTTTTTTCTCTCTTATGGGATATAGAGCACAACTAATAGGCTTTGGAAATTCGGTCTTACCATTGCGATAGGCTTTTTCCAAACTGCAATAGCTGCAACCTCCTTCATGGCATGTAAAAACACAATCTCTGTTGTTGACAATGCTTGTAACCAATTCTCCAGTTTGATCAATATAAGATACTCCTTGCTTGTCTATTACTGATTGTGCTTGGGCAGAAAGTTCGTTCCACACTTCATCCAAGGCATCTTCAATCTCCATTATCTCATCAAGGGTAACTGGTGCTCCAGCATCTCCTTCAATGCAGCATTTTCCATGGCATTGGCTCAGGTCGCAACAAAACTCTTCGGTGATGCAGTCCATCGAAACTAAAACACCATCTATATCAAGCATTGGAGGAAGTTCAGATTTCACCATTTTATCGGAGTTTTTTTGTGTTCAACAAGATAGGCATTTGCCTTTGAGAAATGTCTGTTTCCAAAGAATCCGCGATATGCTGACAGTGGAGAGGGATGTGCAGATTTCAATACAAGATGTTTATTTGAGTCGATAAGCATAGCCTTGCTTTGTGCATAGCTGCCCCAAAGAATAAAAACAAGATTTTCGCGTTCACTTGCCAGTTTCTGTATCACTGCGTCAGTAAAAGTTTCCCATCCATGCCGCTGATGGCTTCCTGCCTGATGTGCCCTGACGGTCAATGTGGCATTCAGCAGCAACACTCCCTGTTTTGCCCATTCAGTAAGGTTACCACTTGTATGACGAATGCCCAAGTCGTCTGCTATCTCTTTGAAAATGTTTTGCAGAGAAGGCGGAAGCATCACGCCATCGTTTACTGAAAAGCAGAGCCCATGAGCTTGTCTCGGCTCATGATACGGATCCTGACCGATAATCACAACTTTTACATCATCGAATGGACATAAATCAAAAGCATTGAATATCAGTCGGCCAGGAGGATAACATGTTGTAATGGAATACTCCTGACGGACAAAATCAGTCAATGATTTGAAGTAAGGCTTTTCAAATTCCTCACTCAATCGTTTGTTCCAACTTTCTTCTATTCGTACCATAAAATGCCAAGGCATTACTTAATTAATAATTAATAATTAATAATTAATAAGGAGCCTCCTCTAAATCTCCCCCCAAGGGAGAGACTTTAAGCCCATCCCTTTGGGAGGGGTTGTGGTAGGCTGGTTATCGTTATGAGCTTGCCCTGAGCTTAGTTTACCCTGAGCCTATCGATGGGATGGGTTATCGTTGTTCAGAGTCAGTGCCCACAACTTAATATTTTGTGTGTTGTGAAGTCATATACTCTTCAAAAAGTTTAAGACATTCATCACGCTTATATTCTTCAAGATAATCTCCAAGTTTGTCTCGTCCACCGAAAATGTCATCAAATTTAGAGTCACGGAAACCAATTCTGCCATTATCGTCTATGGTGCACCCATAATAGACTTTTCTGATGTTTGCCCACATACAAGCACACAAACACATGTGGCATGGTTCGCCCGTAGTGTAAATGGTACAGTCATTTAGGTCGAAAGTGCCAAGATTATGACAGGCATCGCGTATTGCAGCCATTTCGCCATGGTGTGTTGGGTCATTATTACTCACCACACAATTATGGCCTCGACCAACAATTGCTCCGTCTTTTACTACAACAGCTCCAAATGGTCCACCGTGATTGTTTCTTATTCCTTGCAGCGCTTCATCAATGGCTACCAACATATAATCCTTTTCTTCCATAATTGATTGCACATCTAAAAGTTAGGTTGACGATATTCAAAGTTCAAAAAACTTTTTGAATGCCTTGATACAATATTCGTGATCCTTGGCATTAGCAGTCTCTCTCACACTATGCATTGCCCAAATAGGATTGCCCATATCCACACCCTTTAATGGCAATGAAGCACTGAGAATGTTTCCTAATGTTGAGCCGCCTGCAATATCACTATTGTTGACGAATGTCTGACAAGGAACATCTGCTTCTTTGCATACATTAAAAAATACTGATGCAGAGTAAGCATCACTGACGTATTTTTGTGAAGAGTTGTATTTCACCACAGGACCATGTCCCATCAAAGGATGATTGGTTGGGTCGTATTTGTCGCTATAATTCGGATGCCATGCATGTGCATTGTCGGCACTTATCAGGAATGATTTTTCTATCATGCGATAGAAATCATCCAACATGCCATTCTGTGCCATGATAATGCGTTGAATCAAACTTGCAAGAAATGGGCTGCCTGCACCCTGCTTGGTGGCACTGCCAACTTCCTCATTGTCGAATATTGCAAGTATTTTTGTGCAATCACTCGCCTGTGAACTAACAAGTGCTTCCAGACCTGCGTGTACCATACTTAAATCATCAAGTCTGCCAGATGATATAAATTCATTATGTAGCCCAAAGCGACATGCTGGAGTGGTGTCGTATAAATACACATCGAAATCCAGAATAGAGTCTGGCTGCACAGACAATTCGTTTGCAATCAGTTTTATCAGCAGATTGTCTTTTTCCAGTCCATCGGTAACTATTCCCAGAACAGGAAGCATGTCTTTCTGTTTGGATAGCTTCACGCCATCATTCACTTGCCTATTGAAATGAATTGCTAAATTCGGTATTTGCAAAAGAGGTCGCTTAATGTGCAACAAACGAGTTTCAGGATGCATTGGGTCAATACCTCTTATTATCACACGTCCTGCGAGACTCAGAGGGCGATCCATCCATGTGCTCATTATCGCCCCACCATACAATTCGGTGTTAAGTTTTACTATACCACCTTCTGAAAAGATTTCAGATTTTGGTTTTATCTTGAATGTAGGAGAGTCGCAATGTGCCGCGATAATATGGGCTCCAGTTTCAGCCAAAGGTTTCTGCCCTATTTCAAAAGCATAGAGAGAGGAGTCGTTTTTTGTAAAAAACACTTTCATGCCAGGTGCCATCTTAGGCATAGGTCTTTCTGCATCAATTCTTTCATATCCGTTTTCGGTCAGTTCTTTTGCAATAATGTCAACTGCCAGAAAATTCACAGGAGATGAATTCAAAAAGTTAATTAAGTTGGTTATCATAATTTTGCGGTTTTGAGGTTTTGAGGTTAAAAAAACCTGACTTCGCGCCAGGTTTTTTCAAATTACTATCTTTAGTCTTGCTGTTCTGATTTTTTCTCATCTGGCGAAGTGGCAGAGTCTTTGGCTTCTCTTTCCTTGTCGATAGCTTTTATTTTCTCATAAACCACTTGCATGTCAGCTTTCAGCTTTTCAGCTCTTCTGACCATTTCGTCTATCAGGCTATTGCCATTCTTGCTTGATGAATTGAGGAATCCAAGATTGTTTTCGTAAGTCTGGATGTCTGATTTCATATTTTCATATTGGCGCATCAGTCGTGCCCTCTCATTGAGAATCATTTCTTCGCCACTTTCAGCCATCTTCTTCAGATTGTTCTTGAAGTTCTCAACGCTCTTCTTATTGAAGTTGATATTGAATTTTTCGCGCAGTGCATCGCAGACTTCACGATATTCCTTATAGAGTTTGTCTTTATCTTTGAAAGGCACATGTCCTACCTGATTATATTCCTCCATGAGTTTGTGGGCAGAATCTTCAATTTCTTCGGCTTCTTTCTCAATGAGTTCTTTCAGGCGCGCGATAATATCTTTCTTCTTGCTGAGGTTTTCACGTTCTTCCTTGAATTGTCCGCTGGTTGCTGCATTACGTGCTTCAAAGAATTTATTACAAACACCCAGAAACTCTTCCCAAAGTGCATCGCCAAGTTTCTTTGAGGTTGAACCGATTTCCTTCCATTCCTTCTGCAAAGCCATGAATGCTTCACTTGTCTTTTTCCAATCCTTACTGTCAACAAGTTCATGCGCTCTTGCAATCAGTGCTCTCTTCTTTTCTGCATTCTCTGCAAACTTGGTTTTGATGTTTTTGAAATATTCTGCTTTCCTGCTGAAGAACTCATCGCATGCTGCACGGAAGCGTTCGAATATCTTTACATTCATTTTCTGCGGAGCGAATCCTATTTTTTTCCACTCTGCCTGAATTTCCATTATCTGCTTTGTCAGTTTTTCCCAATCGCCAGAAGTCTTCACTTCTGTCTTTGCTATTTCCTCAACCTGTTCACAGAGGGCGGTCTTGTTTTTCAGATTTTCTTCTTCCTGACTCTTTAAACCTTCAAAATGACTTTGATGACGTTTGTTGACAACTGCAGAAGCAGCTTTGAAACGGTTCCAAATATCTTCGCGCAGTTCCTTAGCAACAGGTCCGATTTCGCGGAATTCCTGATGCAGTTTTTGCAATTGATGGAAAGCACTGACAGCATCAGCCTCATCTGCCAAACGTTCAGCAGCTTCGCAGAGCTTGATTTTCAGTTCAAGGTTCTTCTTGAAATCATATTCGCGTGCTTCGTTGTTGAGCTTCAGCAAATCATAGAACTGCTCAACATAGAGTTGATAATTTCTCCACAACTGATTAGCCTTATCGGCTGGAACGGATTTTATTTCCTTCCATGTCTGCTGCAAATCACGGAATTGCTTATATGATATGTTTGCCTCTTCTGGTGAGGTGCACATGGCTTTGATTTTCTCAATAATCTCAAGTTTCTTGTCCAGATTTTCCTTCTTTTCCTTTTCCTGCTGTTTGAATGCATCAGCACGCTTTTCTTTAATAAGGCTCATTTCTGCCTTAAAAGCTTCCTCATCCTTGTCAATGGTTACTTCGTATTTTTCTGGATCACCTCCATTGCTGATGTATTCCTTGTATTGTGCTTCACGCTCTGCCAAGTGCATTTTATAGAAAACAGTCTTTAGTAAGTCAACTTCTGCTTTCTGCGGAATTTCGTCACCATGAGCCAATTCTTTGATGCGGTTAATAACATCTGTTTTTGTCTCATAATGAACTTTAGGTTCCTCAATGGCAGAATCTATTGTCTCACCATCTTCAACAGGGTTTTCCATTTGTGGATTCACTTCTTCCACAGTTTCTGACACTTGTTCCATGTCGGTTGAAGTTTCAGGAGTTTCTACCTGTGAAACTTCTTCCATAGGAGTCTGATCTTTTAATTCTTGAGAGTTCATTTTTTTACAAATTTTATGTTCAGTATCAACTTTGAATCTTGCTTTGCGTTGCAAAGATAAGAAAAAGGTTTAAAGGTTTAAAGGTTTAAGGGTTTAAGGTTGAGGGTTTTAAGATTTTTTAAGAAAAATGCGTCAAATGAGTCGCTTATGACGCATAAACCACCATGACACACCTGCTATGACAATCGATATCACAATTGCTACCCAAAAGCCTGCCTGATTTTTTTCCATACCGTTTATCAGGTTCATTCCGAATATACTTGCTATCAGCGTAGGAAACATTAGAATGATACTGGCTGAGGTCAACGTACGCATCACCGTGTTCATATTATTGTTAATAATACTGGAATACGTGTCCATTGTTGATTCCAAAATATCGGAATAGATATTTGTTGTCTCCCGAGCCTGTGACATCTCAATGCTGACATCTTCAATCAAGTCGGTGTCAACCTCATCGACAGGCAGTTTGAATTTCAGTTTTTGCAGCAGATTTTCATTGCCTCTGATGGATGTAATAAAGTATGTTAATGAATCCTGCAGGCGGCTGAGTCCGATAAGCGATTCATTGTTTACCTCCTTATCCAATTCTTTTTTGGCTGTGTCTATTCTCGAATTTATTTGCTTCAGACGTTTCAAATACCATGCTGCGGATGAATAGAACAGGCGGAATATCATATCCACATAGTCGGTAAATCCCAATCCTCGCTTCTGTTGATAGCTCACAAAGTCTATCATCATTGTTGTTTCATAATAGCAGATAGTGATTATCACGTCTCCCTTCTGAATAAAACCTAATGGTATTGTTGTAAAAGGAGTTCTGCTTTGCACTTCCTTAACGAAAGGAATACGAAATATGACCAGGCGCCAACCATCATCAAATTCATAACGTGCACGCTCATCAGTATCGCTGATGTCGGATATAAAATAATCGGGAATTTGAAATTTTTCTTCTAACCACTGAATATCTTCATCAGTAGGGCATGTTACCTGAATCCAGCAATTAGGCTGCCATTCATCAATCTCACTAAGATTTTGATTGATATTCCAGAATCTTCTCATGATGCTAATCCGTTAAAATAAGTATGGACGAGGATTAGCTCTGAGAGTCAACCCTTCATCCTAAAAGTTTAAAAATTCCGCGTAATAATCGTCCATTTTATTAAAAAAATTTTTTTTGCGGTGCAAAGATAATAAAAAGGTTGAGGGTTGAGGGTTGAGGGTTGAGGGTTTTAAGATTTTTTATGAAAAAACTTTTATTATCAATTGTCAATTATCAATTGTCAATTAAAAAACAAAGTTTTTCTTACCTTTGCTGCCCGAAAATATCAGAGTTCAAAGAATTTTGTTTTCGTTTCTAAATGGAGAACAAGTACAAGTCAGTAATAAAAGTAACATTGTCACTATGTTTTGGTGGTGCTATTTTGTATTGGATGTATCGTAATTTCGACTTCCAAGACTTGGGTGGCTTTATGCTCCACAATATGAACTGGAACTGGATGTATCTGTCCTGTTTATTCGGGATTCTCGCCCAGACTTTCCGCGCTTGGCGATGGCATCAGGCTCTTGAACCGGTAGGAGAAAAATCTCGCACCAGCGTCAGAGTAAATTCCATTTTTTTCTCATACGCAATAAGCCTTGTCATACCTCGTATCGGTGAGTTTGCACGTTGTGGAATCCTTTCCAAATACGACAAGGTGTCGTTTGCAAAAGCCATTGGAACAGTAGTTACGGAGCGTCTGGTTGACTCTATTGTTATTTTGATTATCGTAGGCACTGCCTTCCTTCTGCAGATAAAAGTCTTTGGAACATTTTTCGACACCACAGGCACGAGTATAGATGGCATAACCCATCGTTTCTCCGTTGCTGGATGGATTGTTACAGCTATCTGTGCAGCAGCGGCTATTGCTCTCGTAATCTTTATTGTGAAGAGAATGGCAATACAAGGCAAGTTCAAAGATACCACAAAAAGTGTGCTTGAAGGTATCACATCATTGAAAGATGTAAAAAACCTGCCCCTCTTCATTTTTTTCACAATTGGCATCTGGGCAAGTTATTTCATTCAATATTATCTCACATTTTTTTGCTTCGACTTCACAAAGGATTTGGGGATAATGTGTGCATTGTCGTCCTTTATCATTGGAAGCATTGCAGTATTAGTGCCCACCCCAAATGGTGCGGGACCTTGGCATTTTGCCACAAAAACAATGCTTGTGCTCTATGGCGTATCTGATTCCAATGCTCTTTATTTTGTGTTGATTGTCCACGCAGTTCACACACTGCTTATGATTCTGCTTGGAATCTATAGTCTGGTTGCACTTTCGCTTACCAAATTCGTCAAAGTCGAAAATTCCTGAACACTCAATTGTTCTGGACGTTTAGTCAAAAACTCTGCATTATCTCTTGCGAGAAATTCTAATTGCTCATTGTTCAGCATTTGTCTAAGACTTACACGCAACATTTTTCTGCGCTGATTAAAGACCGTCTTCACTATCCGTTTGAAAAGTTGTTCATCACAACCGATATCCTGTATTTTGTTGCGTGTCATCCTGATAACGGCACTTTTAACTTTTGGTGGCGGATTGAACACGTGTTCATCAACTGTAAACAGATATTCTACATCATACCACGCTTGAATCAGCACACTCAAAATGCCATACTCCTTATTGCCTGGCTGTGCAGCTATTCTCTGCGCCACTTCACGCTGTATCATTCCTGTGCAACATGGAATCAGTTCTTTGTTTTCCAGCATTTTAAAGAATATCTGTGAGGAAATGTCGTATGGATAATTGCCTGTAAGCACAAACTGTTTCCCGTCAAACAACTCCGACAGATTCATTTGCAGAAAATCGCCAGCAATGAGATTCAACTGCTGAGCACCATTCTCCTTTTTTGTGCATAGAGTGTTTTGCAGATATTCTATACTCTCGCGATCAATTTCAATTGCAGCAACCGTGCGTGGTTTTGTAACCAAAAATTGAGTCATCACTCCCATCCCAGGTCCTACTTCAAGTACAGGAATGTCAGGATAGGCATCCACCGTATCAGCAATGGCTTGGGCAATGTTCAAGTCAGTCAGAAAATGCTGACCTAAAAATTTCTTTGGAGCAACCTGTTTCATGTTGGTTGTTTGGGGACTTAGGAAATTAGACAATTAGGAATTTAGAAATTTAGAAATTCCCAGTTTCCTTAGTTCCTTGGTTCCTAATTTCCCAGATTCCTAAATTCCTGATTTATTTAAGGCACTTTGCAAGTGGGGATTTAATTTTTTTCAATCCCTTAGCCACACTTTCGGCATTAAGTTGCGCTCCCACCAATGATGTGTGAGTATGGTCATGATTATACCATTTCATTGCTTTTTCTTTACTGCCAGCATGTTTGTCGAGATAGTCGGCAGTAATATTATGGACATCAACAAACTCTACTCCTGTCTCTTCCACCACGTCTCTATACCATTTGCCGTATGTGTTGTTGCGGCGTTCTATCTTGCCGTTTGGCCATTCATTACGTGGAGTTAGCGACAGCAGAATTGGTATGCCTCCCTTTTCACGCACATCCTGAATGAATTTCTTCAGATACCAGCCAAAAGAGTAAATCACCTTATATTTGCCATTGCTTGCCAATTTATACACATGGCAAGTGTCTTTTGATGTAGCAATGACACCACGTTCTTTATTCTTGTCAATGTCTCCAATGTCGTTGTGTCCGAATTGTATCAACACATAATCACCTGGTTCAATACTATTATAGACAACATCCCATCGGTTTTCGTCAAGATAGGTACGAGTGCTGCGACCAGCCTTTGCAGCATTTACCACCGTGCATTTCTTTTCGTCAAAGACGGTGTAAGCCTGACTGCCCCAACCCCACATTCCATTTTCATCTTTATCGGCATTTTTCACTGTAGAATCGCCTGTGAGAAACACTACTGGTTTTCCTTTCTTTCGCTGCTGGTCGCATCGTTTCGGAGTCAGCATGTCCTGTAGAAGATACGTTTTCAGTTCAGCCAACTGCGGGTCGTTGCAATCATAGATGCCCTCTGCACAACTTGCAGCATTCATCTTTGCGCCAAATTCGCTGGAATGTATCTTGTCGCCAAAGAAATGATAGTTTGTTTTCCATTTGCCGAATTTTTCCAGTTTCCTTGCGCTGATGTCATTCAGATCAATCACAGGCACATTCAGTTCTTTTCCCATTTCGAAAATCCATGGAGTAAACGACTCAAGTTTTCTTTGAATCTTGTCCGGATTGTCTTTTTCATAATCATTACGTGGAGTCAGGGTAAACAGAATAGGTGTTGCTCCTTTGGCACGTATCTCCGATACATATTTACGAATATAGCCTCCGAAAGTATAAACCCATTCCTTCTTTCCTGCATTGCGTCCGTCCTTGATGGTTACTTCCACTGAATCATTGCCTGTACCTTTTATGCTTGCACGTGCACGTCCTGAATCTAATGGTCCGTTGTCGTTATGACC
This sequence comes from Prevotella sp., assembly GCA_045597685.1. Taxonomy (GTDB): domain Bacteria; phylum Bacteroidota; class Bacteroidia; order Bacteroidales; family Bacteroidaceae; genus Prevotella. The sequence goes on along the minus strand of JAZLKO010000003.1, from coordinate 8,184 downwards.
TAATTCCAAGACAACATAATCGCCTTTTTTAATGCCTTGCAAGACTGCCCGCCAAAGATTACGGTAGAAAGTGCGTGTGCTTGTTCCGCCCAATGCCTGATTTTCTACTGTAATCTTATTCTCATCCCAAAACAAGTGTTCAAAATATCCCCATCCCCATTGGCCATTGTTTCCATTGCCCAAAGTACCATTGCGCATGGTTGAGTTGCCCACCAGGAAAAGCACAGGGTTGTCACCCTTTCGGCTTGAACCAGCCGCTGGTCGGGCTGATTGGACTTTGTTCAATGAGTCGAGAGTCAGGTCTGTAACCTTATTCACATCCTCCATCGACTGGAAACGGCGGTTCTGTGCCAAAGCGACAACAGAAAATGCAGACATTGCAAAAAATGCAATCAACAACCTTGTTTTGTTCATAGTTTTCTTTAGTTTCTGTTATTCCATGCACCTTTTATTTCACCTGAATCACAAGATATTTACTTGCGCTCCAGAATTCATTAGGATTAGTGATACGCAAAACGTATTGTTTTCTTGCATCTGGCTGCAAGGTGTAGGAATTATACGGATGATACGTAAGAATCTTTACTGATTTGGAGTACAATTTTATTTCCTTGTCAACTCGGATGTCAATCTTTGTGAAATATTCCTTATTGAAATTCTCTGTCATCAACTTGCTGCCTTCAAGAATTTTCTGCTCCTTCAGTTCCTTCTTCGTGCCAAACACAAAGTAAGCTGTATGCAGTTGTTTGTCTTGCTTGTCAATGGTTTGCGACTTCTGACTGGATTCTTCACGAGCCACATTCAGATTTTCCTGAGTTTCTGTAACAGTAGCGTTGAGTTCCTTTATCTTCAGGTCTTTCTCATCCAACTGTGCCTGTAGCATCTTCAATTGAGCGTCCTTGTCTGCCAACTGCGTGAGCAGGGTATTTACAGTGCGTTTCAGCTGTTCACTATTGTATGTGCTTTCGCGTATCTGCTGCTGCAGTTTGCTTATCAGCTGACGGTTCTGCACCATTTTCTCTTGAATAAATTCCACGCTTTCCTTCAGCAAAGCCTTGCGGTCTGCCATTTCGCCTTCTTGTGACAAAGTTACTCTGTCCTCAGCCTGATTAATCTGCTGAAACACCATCTGAATATCATTCAATGTGCCCATCATGTCGTTGATTTCATTATCTTTCTGGGCAATAATGTTCTGCAACGAATCAGTTTTTGTATCAATCTGAACAAGCACTCTTTCGGTGTTCTTGTCATCACAACTGCTCAACATTGTTACAAACATCAACAATACAACAGATAATCGACTTGTGATAATTTGAAATTTAATTTTTCTCATACAAATAAATATTATTAATTAGTTTATAAAGAATTTTACCTTATTACACTCCCTCCGACCACTATCACTATTTCGCCTTTCGGTTCATGGTCAGTGAAATGCTGCACCACTTCTTCTATCGTTCCGCGCACGCTTTCTTCGTGAACTTTCGATATTTCCCTAACCACACTCACCTGACGATCCATTCCAAAAACCTCACCAAACTGCTGCAAAGTCTTCAGCAGTCGGTAAGGAGATTCATAGAATATCATTGTTCGTTGCTCGTCTTTCAAATTCTCCAAACGGGTCATCCGTCCTTTTTTCTGTGGCAAAAAGCCTTCAAAGCAGAACCTATCATCAGGCAAGCCCGAACTGACCAAGGCTGGTACAAAAGCTGTTGCTCCAGGTAGGCATTGCACCTCTATACCCTCTTTCACAGCCTCTCTGACAAGCAGAAATCCAGGGTCGCTGATTCCAGGAGTGCCAGCATCGCTCACAAGTGCAATGTTCAATCCAGCTTTCAACCGCCCCACGATGCCCTTTGCTGTCTGGTGCTCGTTAAACTTATGATGTGACACCAAGCGATTTTTAATTTCGTAATGCTTCATCAGCACCCCAGAGGTACGAGTATCCTCTGCCAGCACCAAATCAACCTCTTTCAGTATTCTTACAGCCCTGAAGGTCATGTCTTCAAGATTACCTACAGGGGTCGGAACAACATACAAAATACCCATTTCGCAAATGGTCACATTATTATTTTTGTGCAAAAGTAGGCAAAAACCACCTTATCCGCAAAATAATTTTTGTTTATTTAAGATTTCTATTTACGTAAGATTCTACACTTTCTTTACGCCTACACTTTTCAGCACTTCGCAAATATAGTTGAATGATTTTTCGACTGAAGGAATGTAGCAACGCTCATTTGGTGTGTGAGGCGAAAGCAAAGTAGGACCCACTGAAGCCATGTCCATTTTTGGATATTTAGGTCCGAAAATACCACACTCCAATCCAGCATGCACAACCAGCACTTTCGCATCCTCACCATACATGTCTTTATACACCTTGCTCATCAATGCCACATGCGGTGATGATGGATTAGGATTCCATCCGCTATAGCCTCCGCTGAGTTTCACCGACATGCCAGCCATGTTGAAACATGCAGTGAGTTCCTCGCAGAGAAATTCCTTCATTGTGTCGGAAGAACTACGGGCAAGCAGTGAGAATGATAATTTTCCACCAGCAATTTTGATGATAGAGAAATTACATGATGTTTCTACTATTTCAGGAATAGTTGGAATGTAACGCAACACGCCATCATGTGCAGCCATAACAGCACTAACAATATTCACACCAATAGGTTCTGGTATGATTGTTGCAGGCAAGTCGCATTCCTTGCATTCAATAGCAAAACCTTGCTTTTCAATGTCCTTATATTCTGCCGCAATAACCTCCTTGAGAGTGCTCACTACCGTCGCCAGACAATCCTTCTTGTCGTTAGGCACAGCAACCACCGCTTCACCATCGCGAGGAATGGCATTGCGCATGTTTCCGCCAGTCCAAGTGCTGATGAGTGCGCCGCATTTGTTTACAGTATGATAGAGTATGCGAGCCATCAACTTGTTAGCATTTGCACGCCCTTGGTTTATTTCTAACCCAGAGTGGCCACCGAGCAAACCACCAATAGTAATCTTATAAGCACTATAGTCAGCAGGCAAAGGTTCTTCCTTATATTCCATGCCAACACTTATGTCCATGCCACCAGCACACCCGATAGTAATTTCGCCTTCAGTTTCAGAATCGATGTTTATCAGCAGATTACCTTTCAGTTCATCATCTTTCATGGCAAACGCACCAAACATTCCTGTCTCCTCATCGCGAGTGATAAGAACCTCTATCGGTCCGTGAGGGATAGACTTGTCGGCTACTATTGCCATTGCTATTGCAATACCCATACCATCATCTGCTCCGAGAGTAGTGTTTTTGGCTCTTACCCAATCACCATCAATCCATGTCTCAATAGGGTCTGTTTCAAAATTATGATTGCTATCGGCTGTCTTTTGAGGCACCATGTCCATGTGAGCCTGAAGAATAACCGTCTCACGGTCTTCATAACCAGTTGTTGCTGGAACTTCCATTATCACATTGCCAGCCTCGTCAATTCTGGCTTCTGCACCATTGTCTTTTGCGAACTGTACAAGAAATGCGGCTACTTTTTCAGTATGTCCTGACGGACGTGGAATTTGTGTGAGCGAATAAAATGCATTCCACACACCTGCTGGTTTTAAATCTTTAATAGTCATAATAATAGGTTTTAGAAAAAATTATGCGGCACAAAGATAATAAAAGAGTATAGAGTTTATAGTTCAGAACTTAGAGTTTTTAAGATTTTTTATCAAAATGCGTAACTGCGGTATGCCTTCTTAGCCATTTTTAAACAAGGTTTTGAGGTTATAGTCAGTGTCATAGTCATAGTCAAAAACCTCAGAACCTAAAAACCATAATTTATTTATCCAAAATCGCTGAAATGACTGGTGGCTTTGGATAAATAGAGCACAGTTATGGTTGAATTGTCAAATGTGTTAGAAAATGTTGCATTTTGTGAATAATATTGGGGTTTATTTTGTTTTTAATGAAACATAAATTAATTTTGCACGCAAAATCATTCGATTAACTCAAATTTCACAAACTCAAATTAAATTCACAATGAAGTGGCAAGAGATTAACTATCGATTATTAATCGGTATCATTGTTTTCATGTTGCATTGCACAAAGGGTGCGGCAGAAGTGGCAAAACTTTATACTGGCAACAATTTTTCCAGTTCTTTAGTGAACTGTATTGCTCAGGATAAATACAAATACATCTGGATTGGGACAGAACATGGGTTGAACAGATTCGATGGTTATAAGTTTGTGAAATATTTTTACGATGAATCAGACACAACTACAATTACAAACGATGGTATAACAATACTTTTCTGCGACAGGAACGGGAATTTATGGGTAGGTACGAATAAAGGGATTTGCAGATATGACTATGAGAAAAACAGTTTTGTGAGATATTATTCACCAGACCACAAATTCAGCGTAAACAGCATCATACAATTAAGTAATGGCAATATATTGATAGGTTCTGCTGGCAGAGGGGTGTTTATGATTAACAACATTCACGATCATACTTTGATTAAGTTGGAAAATACCAACAGGAGTGATACCGACAATTTCTGTTCAACAATATTCTTAGATAAAAATAATCACCTATGGATGGGCAATCATTCTAACAATATTACAAAAAATATTATTGAGGGAACAAATATTGCCAAGTTGTCAGAATACAAAAACAGCTATGATGCTGTTATAGAGTTTCTTACATTGGACAACACAGGATTTATTGTCGTCTGCCGACATGGGATTTTGTTTTACGACTATTCCACCAAAACCTTCAGCGATGCAGGGTATGATTTAAGTCCACTCGCAAAAAATTATGAAATAACAACTGCAACCATCAACTACCGTGGAGACATTTGTTTAGGAATATTGAGGCAAGGATTTTGGTTGATACATTCAGGAAGCAAAACCATTGTACCATCATTATCCAACCAAAATCATAAAAATATTGCCACCTCTACTATCTATGCCTTTTTGGACGACTACGACAAAAATTTATGGATAGGTTGCTATCAAGAAGGAGTGGTAAAAGTGCAGAAGGCAAAAGAAGTGTTTGGCGAAACGGCAATTAGCGATATACCCGACGAACTGTCTGACATAAAAAAACTATTTCCCAACAGTAACATCAATGCTGCAATTCAAGACGAAAACAAGACATATTATATTAGCAACTATGGAAAGGGAATGATGATATACAATCCTATAAAAAAACAGGTGGAATACATGAATATGTTTCAGAAAGACAGAAAGGGTGGATTTCTGGCAAATGACTGGATTAACACCTTTTATATCGATTCCCGACAAATGCTTTGGATTGGAACGTCGAGTGGAGTGAGTTGTATGAATCTTGCCGACAGATCGTTTATAAAATACGGATGGAATGAAATATTTTCAGATAATACCTGCAACTCTATTTGCGAAGATGAGTCGGGAAATATCATGTTGGGCACAAATCGAGGTTTGTACTATTATCATAGAAAAAACAATAAAATATATCATTACCCTAAGTCTAAACAATTGCGTAAACTCATAATCTGTGCAATGATAAAAGATAAAGAAGGAGACATCTGGATTAGCACATCTATGGGGATATGGCAATGGAACAGACAAAAACAAGTATTTATCTCGTATATCAATGGCAACGGATTGAAAACAAAAGAATACCTGAAAAATCATGCCATTTCACTACCTGACGGCAAGATAGGCTTCAGGCATTATAATGGATATACAACATTTCATCCTGATGAAGTGAAAAACAACATACTATATTTAAATAAGGTGTATCTGTCGAATATAACAATTGACGGAAAATCCATGAACTGCCAGCACGATTATTATGAAGTTGGGCATGATGAGGGGAACTTTGTATTAGAATATTCGCTGATGAACTATCAGAGTGCAGAAAACATCACTTTCCAATATCGCATCGACAACTCAAAAGAATGGACCACATTATCAGAAGGCGCAAATGCAATATATCTCAATCATGTTGAGCCTGGTAAATACACGATAGAAGTCCGGGCAATGTGTAATGGCGTATATTCATCCACCAACAATATCGTTAAGCTAAAAGTACGCTACCCTTGGTATCTGTCACTCTGGGCAATAGTTCTTTATGTCGCCCTTCTAACCATCCTGATAATATTCTTCTCTCGCTATCATGTAAAAAAGAAAAGAAGTGAATTAGACGAGCAAAAAATGCAATTCTTGATAAACGTTACGCACGACATTCGTTCTCCGCTTACACTAATTCTTGAGCCACTGAAAAAGTTGAGCGCGCGCACACATGATGCTGAATCACAAAACGAAATCGACATCATTGAGAAAAATGCAAAACGATTGCAAATGCTTGTAAATCAGATTCTGGATGAAAGCCGTATAATCAAGAACATGATGCATTTGCATTGTGAAGAAACAAATATTTTCAATTTTATCAATAATATTTGCCGTTTATATAATTATTCCGCACAATCCAGGAATATCCAATTCAAACTAGACTGTCCTGATAGGAATTTTGTAGTATGGATAGACCATATCAACTTTGAAAAGGCAGTCAACAATCTGTTGACAAATGCTTTCAAATACACCTTTGATGGTGGCACGATTGTTGTTTCAATAACTCATGACAATTCAAAAATGAAAATTGAATTCATCGATAATGGAATTGGATTGAAAGGAGCCAATCTCAACAAGTTGTTCGATCGTTTCTATCAAGGACCGAATGCAAACGAATATCACTTGGAAGGAACGGGGATAGGACTAAATTTCTGCAAGTCGATCGTAAAGATGCATGGAGGAACCATCACTGCTGCAAACCGTACCGATGGTGTTAAGGGTTCTGTATTTACCATTTCCCTGCCATTAGGCAAAGACCATCTGAAGCCAGAAGAAATAAAAGAAACTTCAACAATTGTTTCTGCCGCAACAAAAAGCAAAGGCAACCGACAAATCAGGATTCTCATAGCCGATGACGATGTGGAAATAGCAGAATATATCGCAAGCGAAATGAGCCAATGGTATAATTTCAATATTGTTTCAAATGGAAATGATGCTCTGAAAGAATTATTGGAATCTCATTACGACATTTTGATAAGCGATATCATGATGCCACAAATGGATGGCATTGAACTGCTGAAAAACATTAAGCACAATTACAACATCAGTGATATCCCAGTAATCCTGCTGACTTCCAAATCCGATGTTAGCCACCGCCTTGAAGGTTTAAAGAAAGGAGCAGATGCTTATATCTCCAAACCATTCGACATGGAAGAACTGCATGTGGTAATCGACAATCTTGTTGATAATGTCCGTCGTTTGCGTGGGAAATTCTCAGGCTCACAGAATCAAGAGAAAAATGTAAAGAACATACAGATACAAGGCAATAACGACAAACTAATGGAGCGTATAATGAAATGTATCAACGAAAATCTTTCCAACGAAGATTTCAATGTAGAATTTCTTACTCGCGAAGTTGGCATAAGTCGTGCACAACTTCATCGCAAAATGAAGGAAATAGCAGGTATATCTACTGCCGACTTTATTCGTAACATTCGTTTGGAACAAGCAGCAAAACTACTGAAAGAAGGACGGGTAAACGTTACTCAAGTGGCATATAGCGTAGGATTCAGCAACCAGACACATTTCTCAACTCTCTTTAAAAAACAGTTTGGCAAAACGCCTACAGAGTATATGAATGAATATAAAAAGAGTTAAAATCTTTGCTTGAAACAAACGTTTATTTTAATGAAACATTTTATAATAACCATATCTATTTTAGTAATTACCTTTGCAGCGCATAAGAAATGTTAGGTTAGATAGTTTTTATTAATTAAGTAGATATGGATGCCATATCGCAAAATTGGGATGTCGGGAGATATTCCAATTTTGTTTTTTAACCCGAATCATGCCGCAAAGGTACAAAATCTTTGCATAATTCAAACATTTATCCCCAGTATTTTTCCACTGACCCGATTTATGCTTTTCCCCACTAAATTTCCACTGAGCTATAATTTATTGGGGAGAAAGGAGATAAAAAAAGAAAGGCAGCCACTGAAATAGTAGCTGTCTTTCTTTTGGTTCGCCCAGCACGAACGTATTCTAACGGGTGCAAGTCCCCAAGCCGCCCTAACAGTGGGAAGGCTACAGCCGAAAGCAAGGGTGTCTATCGCGAGGTGGAATCTGAAGGAAGCCGTAGGCAAACATCTGACCCG
>JAZLKO010000002.1:0-9404 GCA_045597685.1 Prevotella sp. | reverse complement strand
ATGAATATCAACGTTGTAAATTGCATCGAAATAATCAAACGCTTCGTCGAGAGATGCGTTTTTCCTCAGCAGTGTCGATTTTGGCCATCCTCCGCGGCAAATAAGGAAAGCCAATTGTTCGATGTTTATGTCGTTTGGCGGTGTGCCGAAATCGCCTCCGTTGAAGAGTTCGTTGAGGCTGACACTTCCCGACGACTCCTCTGATTCCCATAGGCTCATGGTTCTCATGTGAAGTCGTCCGATTCGCCCGGTGCCGCTGTGTATCAACGAGTCCTGCTCAGGCGGCACACTGCTCCCCGTAAGGATGAAATGTCCTTCGCCTTGGCGTTCATCGACCTCCGACCTGACCATGTCCCACAACGGGGTCATCGTCTGCCATTCGTCAATCAGCCTTGGTGTGTCGCCTTCAAGCAGTTTTTTCGGCTGCATCTGGAAGTCCTGTTGCGCCTCTTTTAAAACCGACATGTCTCCAAGGTTGAGGATGCTTGCCGCGAATTGTTTTGCGGTCGTGGTTTTGCCGCACCACTTTGGCCCTTCTATCAAAATTGCGCCTTTCCCTTCAAGCCTTCGCTGTAGCATATAGTCTGCAATCCTTTGCTTGTATTTTATCTCTTTTGACATGGTTTTTTTTATCTTTTTATTTCGGCTGCAAAGATACACATTATTTTTGAGTTACAATAATTTTCCGACATTTTTTCTAAAAATTTTCCGACACTTTTTCTAAAGTTTTTCCGATACTTTTTCCAAAGTTATTCCGATACTTTTTCCAATTTGATTGTAAAAATCACAATTGTTATGTACCAGTGTACCAGTCTCAATGTACCAGCCTCAAAAAATAGACACGAAAAATTTTTTTAGTTTTTTGTTGCAAGTTAGAAAATTATCGTTACATTTGCGGCGTAATATTTCGGTAGCGATACCATCTGCCTGAAAGTGAAAATCTCGCAAATTTGAACTTGTAGAAAAGGCAGAAAGTAGAGCTGTGTGCACATAAGCACGCACTGCTTTCTTATCTTTCTACAAGGCAATGCGAGAGCCTTCACTTCAGATAAGAAAACGGGTGCGGGCTTTTTTTATTGTCCAATCCCAGACACAGACGAACACAGCGGAAGCCGAAAAGCTGGGAGAGAGTAGGCGGGAATTAAAAGTTAAAACACAAAAAAACACGTTATGCGCATCAATTCATTTACTATTGTTTTTGCATTTCTTTTAGCAGTAACATTCGCTTCCTGTGGTGGAGGCGGCAAAAACAGTGGAAATCTCACTGACATCAACGCCGTTGAAGACAAAAGCGGCAAAGTAAATGTCATAGAACAAGCCAAACCGACTCTCATGGTCATTCCAAGTGACCAATTCCTGAAAAGAGGAGGCTATCTCCAAACAAAGCAATACAACGGAAAGACCGTGTATATCAGAGATTATACTAGCTTTGTTTTGAACAACACCACCAACAAGAATGTGGTTCGTGCCATCCAGAATTTCTTTATTAGTCAAGGTTATCCACTCACCGACCTCGAACAATCAATCAAATCATTGAATGTTCAAGAAAATATGGACGATGCTGACGGCATCATGAAAGATGCAAAGACCTTGCTGGTTGAAACGGTTCGTCCTGACATTATCCTTGAATTTGACTATGACCTAAAAAATGAAAAGACATCTCGCACCACAACAAAAGAGATGATTGATTACTCGATGGCTGCCTTGGATGCTTTCTCTAACAAGAGTGTGGCTTCGTTTGTAAAGACGGATATTGATGGTGACTTTAATGCTTATCTCGAAAAGCAACTCTCTTCTGACATTCCTAACTTTGTTGGCCAAATTAAGGATTATTTCAAAGATATTATCGTAAATGGCCGTGACATTACTTTCCGTGTGATGGTGAAAGGAACTGCGGCCATCAATCTTAGCGATGACTACAACGATATGGGCGACACCTACTCCGATTGGATTCGTGAATGGGTGAAGGTGAATGCCAAGAATGGTTCGGCTGCCTTGAACAGAAACACCAACAAGGAAATGTTTTACACTTCGGTCCGCATTACTAACAATGCTGCCGATGGCACTCAATTCAACGCTTACGATTTTGCCAATGCTTTCCGTAAGGAATTCACAAAGACCTTCCAACTGAAATCAGTGAACACCACCCAAGGACTGGGTGATGCTTCGGTAACCATCAAATAATCGCAGAAATGAAAAGATTCATTATTCCAGCCTGTCTGCTGATATTGGCCGCTTGCGGTGATATAGGTAAATCAGGACAAGAAGAACAAGGCATCGCATTTGCTCCCCAGCAAAAACGCACCGAAGCCGTTGTGACTAAACGACCAGTTACAAAAGCGAACGACAGCATCCTTTCATTCATCGGGCAAGTGAAGCTGAACATCATGATTCCCGAAACGCTGCCGTTGGAATGCCAAACCATGCTGCATAACAAAATGCTGACCATGACATCCGTCAATGGTATCGGTTCGGTGGATGCTTCACCTATATTGTGTATCATTCCTACTTTTGCCGAACTTAACCATGATGTTACGGCTACCATACCCGCCAAACATGAAATCAAGTATGATTTCAATGTGTGGGTGGCTAACTTAGCCTCTGGTGAAGTGTTCGTTTCAGCACAGCAAAATCTTTTAGGCGTTGGCGATTCCGACCAGTTGGCACTCATCAACGCCATGTCGGCCATATCATCTTCCGACAACCAGTGGCAAGAGATGCTCAAGACAGCCCAAGACCGTATCATCGAATACTACAACATGAATGGCGACCGCCTCATCAAAGAAGCAGAAGGGTATTTGGCTGTCAACGAATATTCTCAGGCCATGCTGATTCTCAACAACATCCCCATGGCTTGCTCCGAGGTGTATGACCATGCGCTTGAAGTGAAAAATAACGCGTTGGATCAGTATTTCCAAAACGATGCCGAGTATCTGATTTCCAAGATGAAGGCGTATTTGGCTCTGCCTCGTGACGACGAAAACGGCTTTTCATACGATTTTCTTGCCGTTTATGCTATGGTATCGCCCAACAGCAAGGCCAAGGCCGAAGCCGATGCCTTGTATGCCGAATATGTGAAATCTCTCGACGAAACCGCGAAGAAGAACATGGAAAAGCAACAGCGCGAGTGGGAAGCCGAACAGAAACGCCTCGACCGCGAAGCCGAAATTCGTCTTGTTGAAGCACAATCTGCCACACAAAAGCAGGCCGAACAGAATGCCCACGAATTGGCTATGTACAAAGAGCAGATGGCCGCTGAAGTGGCCATCCAAGGCCAGCAACAGCTTCTTGAAAAGTATAAGAAAGATGCCAGCTACAACAAGTTGGGTCGGATTTGGAAACTGTTTTATATTGGGAGGGAATAATGGTACAACGAAACGATTAACAATTATAACTGATAAAACTACAATAAAATGAAAAAGAAATATATTTTAATAATCATCGCTTTATTCTCTACATTGTCATTAATTACTTCTTGTAATAGTGGTAAAAACAAAATTGAAGCACAGATTGAAGATTGTATTGAAAAAGGTGAGTTTAACAAGGCAAGACAATTGAATAAAAAACTTAAATATGGCGGGATGACAGAAAAAATCTGTAGAGCACAAGTGGCTTCGTTGATTGATGAAGGTCAGTTTAATACAGCGGCTGATATTGCCAAAGAAGATATGGATTACGGGGTGTACTATGTATCATTAATGGGAAAACTAGTTTCATTGTATGTTACAAATCCACAAGGTCTTATGTTAGCTCTGTCATCCATTAATTTTCCTACCTCTTCTTGTAATAAATGGGATGATGATCTCTACAGATTCTCTTATACATCAGAGTTTAATGATTTGTATCAGTCGTTTAATGATAATCTAAAACATCTGATGTTATATGCAAAATCAAATAATGATATAGATTATATGAAAAAACTTTCTTTCTATTTAAAACCTTTATATAAATCTAAAAAAGTAAAGGAACCGAATAAGGCTTATGTTTCTGGATATAATGAATATACTGAATGGGAAAAAACACCAACAGACTACACTCAAGCCAATCAAATCAAGAAAGAATTAGGAATAAAATAATACGGTCATGTCACGGATGAAAAAAGAACAAGCAATTATTATTGCAAATGGGAAAGCCAGCGGAACTCAAGATGAGGTTTTCATGCTGCTTTCTTCTAAGTCAATGAGACGGTTGGCATTGGAAATTATAAAGATACTTCACGCTAACGGCTTAGTGAAGATTACCATTAATTCTAATTATCAAAAAGAGTATGATTTTGGATTAATCACCAGAGCATTTGCGGAATTGTCAGTAAAGAAAAATGCAAGTAGAGACAGATACTTTGATGATGTTTTTCACTTTTCAGGGAATTCTGATTTGTATTTGAATAGCGATTGGCAAGTTCTTCATGAAAAGAATTCGCTGAAAGCGAATAACAAGATGTGTTTCAACGACTTGATTAGATTTTTGAATAACACTTATTCTGCGAACTTTGTTTACATAAAGAGAAGTAATACACGTTATGAATTGTGGGGACCAAAAGTATTCTAACCATGCCCAACCAATTTGACGAAATCCGATGCCCGAAATGCGGTTCCACCCAACTAACCGCCAATAAGAAAGGCTTTGGGTTGGGTAAAGCCCTCATTGTCGGAGCCATTTTCGGCGGTGTCGGTCTGCTTGGTGGCTTCCTCGGAAGCAATAAGATAAAAATCACATGCCTGAACTGCGGACATTCGTGGACAAGATAGAAATAAGACGTAATAAACAAATTGTAATAATATGAGTAAACTAAAAACAAAAGTGGTTGAGGGCCTCCCTTTGAATTACAATTCAACAGACCCGAAGGACTTTGTGGAAGTCCTCAACAAGATTGCCGATGCCATGGGAGGGGTGTCGAACATGGGTGTTTTCGCCAACATTACCTCGGTGACCCAGTCGAATGAAATGATTGCCAATGTGGCAGACAAGTATGTAACTGTAAGCACCAAACGTTACGAGAAGCCTCATTGCGACCTGGTTGTCACAACCAATGTGGCAGACCCCTATCAGTTTGATCTGGATACGTTGGTAGGGAAGAAAGGTTCCAATATCCCATCAATTTTGGAGTCGTGCCTTTAAAGATGCTTTTAAATTCAAATAATCAAGCAATATGGAAAACAATTGGAATACTATAGAAGAAGGTACTCATCGTGGATTACTGGATGGTACCATTGAAAACCATGAATGTGATCCCCAGGAGGATTGCCCCGAATGTAGAGGTGACGGAAGATGTAAAAAATGCCATGGTAGTGGTGACGTGGATTGCCATGTGTGCCACGGCGATGGAAGATGCAGGGACTGTAGAGGCCATAGCCGTACACGTTGCACAGAATGTGGTGGCGACGGAAAATGTAGAAAGTGTGGCGGAACTGGTCAGATTATTTGTAGGAATTGTCATGGAACAGGAGAATATAGAAATCCAAGTGCCGGCGCATACGGAGCAAAAGAATATGTCACATGTGGTGAATGTCATGGCACGGGATACACACCTTGCAAACATTGCACATCAACAGGGTTGAATGCAGCAAGATTTGTTTTCGGCTCTTCAAAAAATGCCAGTGGTACTGGAAGATGCACCAAATGCGACGGCACCGGCGAACTAGTGTGCAAGACTTGTAAAGGTTCTGGCAATTGCACCGCTTGCAATGGAAGCGGTAGAGAGACTTGTTCGCATTGCAATGGGGATGGCGACTGCCCTAACTGTGACGGCTCAGGCAAAGTGACTTGCAGAAGATGTGAAGGCAGTGGTTGGTATCAGACATTCAGTATGTATGAAGCCAAATGCTATGTCAAGAAATGGGAGTTTGTTAGTTTGGAGGAGCTCAAGGAAGGTCTTAGGTCGGCGACTCCTCGTCCTGTTTATAAAGACATCTATCGTAAATGGAGAAGCAGAGGCGTTGTCGAATTCGATAGAATTGACGATGTGATAAATAAGTCCAATCAAGATTTTGGCAATGCAGAATCGTATAAGACTTTTGAAAAAGCTTACACTCAAGCCGTTAACGAATCAGGTGTTAAGGATACTCCGTATGAAAAGTCGCTAGACATGAAACGTGTGCCTGTTACAAAAATCGATTTTTCATTAAACAATAAAGATTATACTGCGTATGTCATGGGCGACAATGGCGTTGTTATGTGTGAGGAGTTACCTGTCAAGGTGGAGATGTATAAGCCAACGTTCTTCCAGAAACTGAAACTGACTTTTACAAAAAAGAAAAGGCATTTGGCTTATATAAAGTTGGCTGCCTATATTTTCCAATGTGACGGTAAGAGTATGGATGAATCTCATGTGTTGGATGTGTTTATTACGGCATTGAAACTGAAGCCTGCCAAACAGGAAGCTTTGAAGGAGCAGTTGAAGGCATATAATTCACAGATGCCGTACGAGGTTTTGAGAAAAAATATTTCTTCGTTGTTTTCTTCAAAGAAGACATTGACCTTTGCTTGGCAATGTATGGCGGTAGATAAGAATGTGTCCTCGCAAGAGAATGAGTTGTTCGCAAAAATCGTTGCCGAATATAAGCTTGATTCTTCTGAAGTAGAGACTATGAAGAAATTTGCGACAAAATATTCTTTGCTTAAGGATGAGTATTTGGTTAGTGAATATTTGAATAAATAAGAACAAAATTATGTAATGATATCCTTCCACGGAAAAAATCAAATTTTCCGTGGGAGTTTTTTTGTTCAGATACAGGTTCTGTTTCCGCTGACTATTATTCATGATGATAGCGATGTGGTGTTTTATTGCCCTCTTATCTTCATCGGTAAATCGGCTTGTATTCTGACGTCAAAAGTGTCTTTTCCTGATTTAGGTTGACTCTGATTGATGCTTTTTAATGATTTATTACTGATTTTAGTTTACTTTTTTGTTTTTGTCACTAAAAAGAGTTTACCGGCAGAGCCTTATCCCTGTCAGCGGTTGTGCCACTTCATATTTCGGTCTCCTACCGCTTCGGCCATCTCCGCCGGCGTCCTCATACCGATGCTCATGTGCGGCCTGTGGTTGTCGTATAAGTCCACGGCTGCGCCCACCGCTTTTCTGTGTACTTGAACATTGTCAACTCCTCGCGTTTTGTGAGTCAACTTTTTTCATGGTAAGATAATCCGTGAAATTCTTTATAAACTTGTGCGAAAGTTATCAATTTTTCGTAAGTTTGCAAAAATGTTTTTGAGATGGAAACAAAACTTTTTGATGACGAAAGATACATTGATAACTCGTTGGATTACAACTTGATAAGTGATATTTTGGATTTCATGGCGTACATGATGACCCCGCAATCGAAAAGCTCGATTGCAAATAACATCAAGTACATAAATTATTCGTATAAGAAGGTTACTGTTGACAGGCATGTCGATTATTGTGTTGAGAATAATCTTCTCATGTCGAAAAAGAAGAATTACAACGGCAGGGACGAAACAAATGTCTATTTTTTGCCCGTGTCAGCGCAGCTTGACAGGTTTTATGACATTTCAAAAAATGCCCAAAGGCTGAAAAAAGTCAGCAGATATGCGAATGTGCAATATTTTTCGCTTTATGGCTTGGGCGACCTTCGTGATGCGATTTTCAATTATTTCAATGGAAAAATCACGTATTTGTACGGGCTTGCTGAAAACTTCCAATGTGATGAACATATCAAGGCGATGTTTTATGATGAGAGGTATTACGGTTTTTTAAGCAGGCTTGCCCAAAGTAGTCACGATGTTTTGTATTTGAAGTTTATGGGTCTTTACTTCAATGAAGACAACAGACCGAGTATTGCGGCTTATAAAACGATATTTGTTGAAAATCAATATATTACACAAGAGATTTGTGACAAATACCGCATGGCTGTAGAGTTGTTTGAAAACGTGTTGGCGTTTAAGCTGGATGATTCAATAGAATATGAAAATGACAAATCCGTGAATCATCTTGTCACCCTCGCACTCAAACGTCAGTATCACGGTGACATCGAGGCCGCTTTGAAATATTATACAAAGGCATTCAAGGGAAATTCAGGCAAAATATTGAATTGTTTCGCAATTACATATTATATTATTGCATTATATCAGGCTAATAATTCAAATAGTCTGAAAAAAGTTGAAAGTCTCAGGTCAAATATTGAGAGATGTCTGTCGGAATCGCTGCCTGCAAAGATAGTGGCTGACCTCATTCAGAATGGTTCTGTTAAAAAAAACATGCAGGAATACAAGGTGAATCTCAATTCAGAATCTATCAGCCGTTGCTCCAAATTATTGAGTTTCATTATTTTAAAGCAGTTAGGAGAGACTGACTTGATAGATATTTCTGAAACGTTGTTCGACACTATCTGTCATGACCCGTATATGGCGTTTATCAGGTTTGAGATGTCGGGATGTTTTGAGGAAATAGAATCCGGTAATAATGAAGTTGTTGAAAATCAAGGATTAAAACCCATCGTGACATGTCTTTCGCAACGGTATGAATGGGAGGTCATAATGCGCAAGATGGAAGCCGCGATAGAAAGTTCACACGCAAGACCTGCCGACGTCGCTGCAAGCGGACAAAGGATAGTCTATGGTGTGACAAACTCTTTCGAGTTGCATTCTTACAAGCAGAAATGGTTGAAATCTGGCAGATGGGGCAAGGCGTATTACATTGATCCATACGACATTGAACGGAATTTTGAAGGTCTTGACGATGTTGACCGTAAGGTGTTGGGACATTTGCGCAACTATTACGGTTACGGTAAATCGCCGTTTCATAACAAAGCTTTCGTTGAATTGATTGGCTCCGACAAGGTTTTCAGGCTTCTCAAAGACTGCATCACCACTCCCGTGAGAGTTGAAAAAGCCGAGCCTTCAATCATCGCGAAAAAGACAAAAAATGGTATCGCAATACATACGGATATTAACATATCAAAGGCCGAGGACGGTGTTGTCCTGAAATATGAGGATAATTACAGTGCCATCAAGGTTATATCGTTGGACAACAATCAGTTGGAGGTATTCGGAATATTGAAAGACAAGGTTGTTTTCCCTTCTGAACAGGAAGACAAATTGTCGAAGATACTCGGCAAAATCAATGAAAATTGCAAGATAACCCTGCAGTCAGACTTGGTGCAGACAAATGAAAACGTCAAAAAGATTGACGCTGACACGTTGATTACCGGTGTTTTACGTCCGATTGAAGACGGTTTGGCACTGAAACTCTTCGTGAAACCTTTGGTGACGGCTCCGCCTTATTGCGAACCGGGAAGAGGCGCAGTGACCATCCTCGGAATGGTTGACGGCGAACAGGTCCAGGCTGTGAGAAGTCTTGAAATTGAAAAAAAGAATTTCAATGACATCAAAAAATTGCTCCAACAAGACCTATACTTGGATTACACAAATTCAATAGAAACGACAGG
>JAZLKO010000001.1:0-9114 GCA_045597685.1 Prevotella sp. | reverse complement strand
AACTTGCCACACATCGTGAGATGAGAAAGCGCGAAACCGCCGTATGCCGAACGGCACGTACGGTGGTGTGGGAGGTCGGTAAATGTGAAAGTAGGAGGCAAATGCCTTTTTATGATTAGCATTTACCTCCTACCCAATTGTGGGCCATCCAGGGCTTGAACCTGGGACCTCCAGATTATGAGTCTGTTGCTCTAACCAACTGAGCTAAAAGCCCTACAATAATAAATTGCATTGTCACTTTCGACGGTGCAAAGGTAGGAAAAAAGTTTAGAGTTTAGAGTTTAGAGTTTAGAGTTTTAAGATTTTTTAATGATTTTTCTTTCGTTTTTCGATTACCTTCCACAACTTCAAACCAGCAAAATATGCAATTCCGCCCCACATTATGCCAGCGATTGCATCAATAGCATAGTGGGCACGAACATAGACCGTACTGACAGTCAATAACATAAAGAATATCAGCATTGTTGTCCCAAGCTTGCGATTACCCTTGAATGCTAAGATTACAACCGCAAGTGTAACGCTTACATGACTGCTTGGAAATGCTGCTATTGGTCGTTCACCAGCATTATGCGCGGTAACAAGCAGATAATGGAAAAAGCCATTTCCCCACCCAATTATCGGCATACAATCCTGACATTCAGAAAAGCAATGTTTTAAATCAGGGAATATGCCTGCTTTGATATTATCGATTCCAGCCATCTGGAAATAATACTGAGGACCAGAAACTGGCAGAAATATAAAAATAACATACGACACCAAAAATGCGAATAGCAATATGAATGTGGCTTTTTCAAATTGTTCATATTTGGAGAAAAAGTAATAGAATGTCACTATTGCCATGAGGAAATAGTAACTCACGTAGCTCATCGACAATAATTCACTTACGATTGGATGAGACAGCCTGTCATAAAAGAGTAATGCTGGCTGGCAACCAAACAGATTCTGCTCAATTTGAGCAAACACATGATCGATATTAGGGAAAATGCGATTAAACTCATATATGTCTGGATACCACGACCCTAAAAGAGCCATCTGCAGACAGCAACGCAACATGAAAGTGAAACGGCAAGGAATGCAACGATAGACAATCCATAATCCAGCCATCATAGCCACAGCCTGTACGCGCAATGATATAATTGCATGTGTATTTGGAATTTCATTTTTGAAAATAAAATACACCGTCAGAGTAAAAAGCGTATAAGCCAAAATTATCCATTCCAACGGTATTATTCCTTTACGCGGATTTTTCTCTATGCTAAAAATATTTTTTAGGAATTTCATTCTTTTTCTAATTATAGCCATCCTTCTTTTTTATACCATTCTATTGAAAGGTGGACTCCAGTTTTCAAATCATATTGTGGCTTATAACCCAATTCTTCAATTGCTGGCTGAATATCGCAACGCCAATTCCTCTGTTTCAGAATATTAAACTTATCCTTATTCAATGCTGATATTCTGCTTGTAGCGCGTGCAATGGTCTCCCCACATATGCAGACAATACGCAGAAACCATATAGGGCTTTTTATGCGTAGCACGAATTTATCCCCGAGTTCGTGGCGAATAAGATTGCTGAAGTCTGTTGATTTATACACCCTACCGTCCGAGATGAAATATTTCCGTCCACCTACCCCATGTTCTAATGCCAAAAAAACGGCTTCAACCAAATCCTGCACATAAACAAATGTTATTTCCTGCGGTTTGTAGCCTACGCAGAAATCAATATGTTTCCTTATACTGTCTGCCATAAGAAAATAATCTTTTTCGCGCGGACCATAAACACCAGTCGGACGTAGGGTTATTATCTGCATCTTAGAATTCAGCGTATCCAAATATCGTTCCGCATCAATCTTGCTACAACCATACGCTGTGTTTGGCCGCGGTTCATCAGTATCTTTGATTTCAGTATATGGCATTTGCTCGCGCACAGCTCCGTATGCACTCAAACTACTTATGAAAACAAATTTCTCTGGCACAATGTCCAATTCAATAAATGAATTAGCAAAATTGCGAGTTCCTTCTGTATTGATTTTATAAAAATCTGATTTATCAAGACATTTCGTAGCACCTGCAGCATGGACAACATAATCCCATCGATGCCCATGCATCGATTGCTTAAGTTGTTCTTTAGATGAAAAATCCAACTCAATAAAATTTATCCGTGAATCCTGCAGATATTTGCGATTCGTCGTCTTGCGTACGGCAGCCCATACTTCCATATCGCGTTTTAAAGCCTCTTCGACTATAAAACTTCCAATAAATCCACTGGCACCAGTTATAAGTATTTTTATCATTCAGTCTGCAAAGGTAAGAAAAAACGTTGTTTTTTAATTGATAATTAATAATTGCTAATTGATAATTATGTTTTTTTAATAAATAGTTCAATCTATCCAACAAAATGATGTGGTATTTTTTAAACCTATGACAGACATATACTCATCTATATCTGCACATATTTTAATTCTGCGATACAGATTCTCAGGATGAGAACTTAAATTCACAGCATCCCTTATAGCCTGGCTCGCTTTGTTCGATTTGCTCAATTGCACTGGCATTACCAATGACGGATCTGTAATATCAGGGCTATCAGCAATGATTATATTTGTCTCTTTAATTCCAACTCCAAAAGTTGCACTTTTCATGCTTGTGCCATTTACAAAGCCCACAATATAGCCAGCCACCCACTTATCAGTAAAACTCTCTTTGTCAGCCAACCACGCTTCTCTCATCACACTATTACCCATCCAATCACTTGGGATATAAGGGTAAATCTTGCTGCCATAGCGCATCTCATTGGTAATAGTTGTATCGTTTTCGTTATCGTTTTCGTCATCATCAACGCTGCTTTCCAAATCATTATCATTTGACAATTCAGAAAAATCCATCTTCTCACAACTTATCGTCATGAGGCAGAACAAAATACAGATAATGCGGAAAATTTTCATGTTAGTATTTAATATTTTCAAGAAACAATGCTTTTGCGGGCATTGAGTCTCCTGCTGTGGAACGGTTTTTATTTTCAATAATCCTGCACAAATCATCCAACTCAATCTTCCCTCTGCCAACATCAATCAGCGTACCCACTATCGCCCTGACCATGTTTCTGAGAAAACGGTTTGCCGTGATTGAAAAATATGCCGTGGAATCTGATGTCAAATGCCATTTTGCATCATATATTTCACACAAAGTGGTTTTCACATCTGAATTTGATTTGCAAAACGAATCGAAGTCTTTGTACCCTTTCAAAATTTCTGCCCCTTGATTCATTTTTTCATAATCAAGATTGTAAGTGATGTAATGTGAATATTGATTCAGGAAAGCATCTTTTCTGGAATGTATATAATAATGGTATGTTCGTGCTTTTGCAGAAAAACGCGCATGCATATCATCTGCTACCTGCTCAATATTCATAATGGCAATGCTGTGTGGCAGAATTTTGTTTAATTTATACTCCAATTGTCTTGTTTCCATCGACAAATCCGAAATCCAGTCAAAATGTGCCACCATCTGCCGTGCATGCACACCCGTATCAGTCCTGCCTGCACCAACAATGTCAACTGGTTGTCTCAATAGTGTTGCCAAGGCATTTTCAACTGTTTCTTCCACGGTTATGGCATTTGGTTGTATTTGCCATCCATGATATGCCGTTCCATCGTACTGAAGTGTAATGAAGTATCTTGCCATTTGTGTGCAAAAGTAAGAAAAAAGGTTAGAGATTAGGGGTTAGAGGTTATGGATTTATGGTTTTTTAATAAAAAAACTTAAAAATCTCTCAACCCTCAACCCTCAACCCTCAACCTTTTATTATCTTTGCATATCAAAAAACTTTAATATGAAAAAACAATCTATCTTACTGTTTGCAATGTTTGCATTTATATGCAACCATGGTTTTTCTCAAACTTTTGAAAACCAATACACACGTTCCCTCAGCGACATCATGAACGACGTGGCAAAACGTTTCAACATTCGTCTGAAATACGATATGGACACAACAGGACTGAAGATAAAATACGCTGATTTTCGTGTACGTCCATACTCTGTTGAGGAAACGCTTACTAACATTCTGTCTCCTCTTGACTTCAAGGCTGTCTATCAGAACAAGAACATCTGGAAAGTAAAAAAATATGAATATCCTCGCCGCCAAGCTCCTGATGGTGCAAAACTCATTGCTTATCTCACTTCACTTTGCAACAACAAAGCAGAATGGGAAACACGCCGAGCTATGTTAAGACGTGAAGTCCGCGAACGTTTGGGGATCGACCCTCTTCTCGCCAAATGCACAAACGAAATTCCACAGACCACCAAAATACGAAAATACAACGGTTACACCGTGCAAAATTTCTGTTTAAAGACCTTCGACAATTACACGATAAAAGGCTCCATCTACACTCCTGCAAAAAAGGGTAAGCATCCGCTTATCATCTGTCCGATAGGGCATTTCGCCAACGGGCGATATAATGCCGACCTTCAGAAGCGTTATGCTACATTGGCGCGTATGGGTGCTATCTGTGTAAGTTACGATCTCTGGGGCTGGGGAGAATCCGAAGATGAAGTTGGCAAAGAGGCTCACCAGACAACCTTTGCACACCAGATGCAGGCTGTCAACGGACTAAAGATTTTGGATTGGATGATTGAACGTAAAGATGTTGATAAGTCGCGTGTAGGCGTAAATGGAGGTAGTGGTGGTGGTAGCCAGACAGTTTTACTATCCGTACTCGACGACAGGTTCACAGCCAGTTGTCCAGTTGTCAGCATGTCATCATGGTTTGATGGCGGTTGTCCTTGTGAGAGCGGCATGCCAATCCAATTGTCAGGTGGAGGCACTTGTAACCCTGAACTTTCAGCCACATTTGCCCCAAAACCAATGATGGTAATCAGCGATGGAGGCGATTGGACATCAACCACACCAGATGTGGAATTTCCTTTCATCCAGCGCATCTATGGCTTCTACAATGCTAAAGAGAAAGTGCAAAACATCCATCTTCCATCTGAACGTCACGATTTCGGACCAAACAAGCGCAATGGAGTATATAAATTCTTTGCAGAAATATTCTCGTTGGATACTTCAAAAATCGATGAAAGTAAGGTCACAATCGAAGATGAAAACACACTTAGATTCAACAAAAAATAAATCCATATCATCATGAAAAAAATCGTTTTAAAGTTCATCGTATTAGCATCACTGCCTATATTTGGCTATATGCTGCCAAACATTGCCCATGCAGGCAATAGTCACATTCTTTGGTACGATAAGCCAGCGCAAACATGGACGGAAGCTCTGCCTATCGGCAACGGACGTTTAGGAGGAATGGTATTCGGAAATGTGTCAGTTGACCGTATCCAACTCAACGAAGAAACAATATGGGCAGGACGGCCAAACAACAATGCCAACCCTGAAGCATTAGAATGGCTACCTAAGATTCGTGAAATGGTATGGAATGGCGAATACAAGCAAGCACAAGATGCTGCTACTGCTCATGTTCAGTCTAAGACAAACCATGGAATGCCTTACCAGCCATTTGGCGACTTGAACATCAGTTTCCCTGAAACAAACGATTATCAAAATTATTATCGCGAATTAAGCCTTGATTCCGCAAGAGCAATAATAAGATATTCAGTAGATGGAGTCACCTATACCCGTGAATACATCTCAAGCCTTTCCGACAATGTCATCACAATCCACCTCACTACCAGCAAAAAAGGTATGATAACATGTAATGCCAATCTGACTTCACCTCATCCAGATGCAAAAATCTATAGCGAAGGCAACGAACTCATTGTTGGCGGCATGTCGTCAAACCATGAAAAACTAAAAGGAAAAGTCGCTTTCACTGGTCGTGCAACAGCCAAAGTCGTAGGAGGTGAGTCAAGTTGCAAAGATGGCGTTATACAGATTGTGAATGCCGACGAAGCAACCATTTATGTTTCGATAGCCACCAACTTCAAACATTACAACGACATAAGTGGCGATGGGGCTACCAAATCGGAAGAAATCCTCTCACAAGCCATAACAAAGGATTATCAGGACATGAAAAACCGCCATGTGGCAAAATACAAATCATACTTCGACCGCGTGAAACTTGATTTGGGCGAAGACAAATTTTCACATATCACTACCGAAAAGCGCGTTGCTGCATTCAAGGAAAACAAAGACTTGCATCTGGCAGAAACATATTTCCAGTTTGGCAGATATCTGCTCATCTGTTCTTCACAGCCTGGCAATCAGCCGCCAACCCTTCAGGGTATCTGGAACGACAAGTTATTCCCTGCATGGGACAGCAAATACACCACCAACATCAATCTTGAAATGAACTATTGGCCAGCAGAAGTCTGCAACCTCTCCGACCTCACAGAACCACTATTTTCAATGATAAAAGATCTCAGCGAAACTGGAAACCAAACAGCACGCATAATGTATGGAGCCGACGGATGGGTTTTGCACCACAACACTGACATTTGGCGCGTAACAGGAGGCATCGACAGTGCTAATTCTGGTCTTTGGCCTACTGGCGCTGCATGGCTCTGCCAGCATCTTTGGGAACATTATCTATACACAGGCGACACGGATTTCCTGAAGACCTACTATCCTATTATGGAAAGTGCTGCACGTTTCCTTAATCAGATAATGGTCAAGCATCCTAAACATGGTTATTGGGTAGTAAGTCCGTCATTATCGCCCGAAAACAACCATCCGTTCAAGGCGTCAACAGCCGCAGGTGTAAGCATGGACAACGAACTCGTACGCGACCTCTTCAACCATGTGCTCCAGGCAAAAGACATTCTCGGAATCAATACCACACTTGCCGACAGCCTAAAAGAAAAACTCGCAAATTTGCCACCACTCAAAATCGGCAAATGGGGACAACTACAGGAATGGCTCGACGACTGGGACAATCCTGACGACAAACACCGCCATGTGTCACACCTCTACGCCCTCTATCCAAGCAATCAGATAACACCATTCCTCACACCTGAACTCACCGAGGCTGCCAAGACCTCACTCATTCATCGCGGCGACCCTTCAACAGGTTGGAGCATGGGATGGAAAGTCTGCCTGTGGGCACGACTGCTCGATGGCAACCATGCATGGAAACTCATAGGCAATCAACTCACACTTGTCCGAGTAACCGACCCTCGTCTCGAATGGAAGACAGGAGGGGGCACATATCCAAACCTGTTCGATGCACACCCACCATTCCAAATCGACGGCAACTTTGGCTGTACGGCAGGTATAGCCGAAATGCTGCTGCAAAGCCATGAAGACTTCATAAACCTTCTTCCTGCACTTCCTGACGACTGGGCAAGCGGCAAAGTCAGCGGTCTGAAGGCTCGTGGCGGTTTCGAAGTCGATGAAGAATGGAAAGACGGCAAATTAGTCAAAGCCATCATTAAATCCAACAATGGCGGCAAGTTAAGAATAAAATACCAAAACAATAAAATCTATGAAATCAAAACTAAAGCTGGCAAGTCTTATACTTACACTCCTGGCAAGTAATTGCTATGCAGCAACAAAACCCATAAAACCCTGGGACAATGGCAGACTGAAAATCTCGGAAAACCATCAATTCCTGATTCATGAAAATGGCAAACCATTCTTCTGGCTCGGCAACACAGCCTGGCTCATGCCAGAACGCCTCAACCGCGATGAAGTGGAACGATTCCTGACAATCGAACAACAAAATGGCTATAATGTAGAACTGATACAAGTCCTCAATGCCACACCAACCTATAACGTCTATGGTCAGGCAGCACAAAACAAGGACTACGACTTCAGCAATATCGACAAAAAAGATGTCTATGGCTATTGGGACCATTTAGATTATATTGTGGATTTTGCAGAAAAGATGGGCATCTATATTGCCTTCGACTGCATCTGGAGTTCACAACTACCTAATCTGGATGTAGAGAAAGCCACACGCTATGGCGAATTCCTCGGCAAACGCTACAAAGACAAGCACAATGTGATATGGATGATAGGTGGCGATGTCCGTGGTGACAAAGGCACCGAAATATGGGAAGCACTTGCACAGGCAATAAAAAAGGAAGACCCCAACCATCTCATGACCTTCCATCCATTCGGACGCACAGCATCCGCATGGTGGTTCAACGACCGCCAATGGCTTGATTTCAATATGTTCCAAAGCGGACACCGCTGCTATGGACAGCGCAATGGAGACGGTGACTACACCATACAGGACAATACCGAAGAAGACAACTGGCGCTATGTTGAACTGAGCAAGCCAGGTGCAAAAGGAGTGCAAGTAGTAAAAGGCACCCTCAAACCAGTAATCGACGGAGAACCATCCTACGAAGACATACCATACGGACTGCACGACAACTCCATGCCTCGCTGGCAGGATTACGATGTGCGCCGCTATGCCTACTGGGCAGTATTAGCAGGATGTTTCGGACACACATACGGACACAACAGCATCATGCAGTTCATGCGTCCAGGAGTCCACCCATCATTCTTTGCAGGCAAAGCATGGTGGGATGCACAAAACGCCCCAGGCTATCTGCAAATGAAACACCTGAAAGCCCTGATGACCTCACTGCCTTTCACAGAAGGACAAAACGACCAAAGCCTCATCATCAGTCAAAACAGAGAACGCTACGACCGCATCATAGCCAATCGAGGCAACGACTACATCCTTGTCTATAACTACACAGGACTGCCAATGACGATAGACCTGAGCAAGATTAGTGGCAAGAAGAAAAACATCTGGCAGATGGACCCAAAAAATGGCGCACTGACCTACCTTGGTGAAACATCCGACAAGACAAAAGATTTTGCATTCCTCGCACAAGGCTCAAAAGGAGTAGATGAAATCATCATCATCATCGACTCCAACAAAAACTATATCCTAAAAGATCAAAAAACAATCTGCCAAAATCTATAACTCCTGAACTAGCAAAGCAGAAAGAAACATTGTTTTTTAATTGATATTAAATAATACCTGTTCGCTACCTTATCGCTCCTGACTTCGACAATGCGCCACCCATATGAGTGCTTTTTGTGTAACTCCTTGATTATCAATGTTGCAATTTGTAAAATTGTATAGGATTGTCTATCCGACCGTCCATAAACGGGTAAAGCTGGTCGATATTCAAACCGTA